>JADFON010000018.1 GCA_022562855.1 Candidatus Zhuqueibacterota bacterium
ATAAGCACCATTTGGACTTTGCTTGAGTCCGAATACATTAAAATAACGTAAGCCGATAACATCGGTTTGATAGGTTTTAGCAAAAACATCGGCATACAACTCATTCACATATTTTGTAACAGCATAAGGCGATAAGGGCTTTCCGATAGTGTTTTCAACTTTTGGCAAGTCTTTACTATCGCCATAGGTAGAACTGGACGCTGCATACACCATACGCTTTACGGTCTTGTTTTCCTTTAAAGCTATCATCATATTTAAAAAACCCGAAATATTAACTGCATTTGTGATTGCCGGATCTTCTATAGAACGAGGCACTGAACCCAATGCAGCTTGATGCGACACATAATCGATGTCTTTCATTGCAGATTTACAGGTTTCTAAATCTCGAATATCACCTTCAATAAGTTCAAAGGCTGGATGGTCTTTAAATTCAATAAGGTTTTTTTTATAGCCATTAGAAAAATCGTCCAAAACACGTACTCTTTTTGCACTATGTTTTAATAAATAACCCACAAGATTAGAACCAATAAACCCAGCTCCTCCAGTTACCAAAAATTTATAATCTTTTATATTATTCTGATTCATTTTTATTTCTGCTTTCAACTTGATAAATAAAATCTTTTTTTGATAGATTTACATTAAATCCAGGAATACTTTCTAATTATATCGCCCGAAAGAGCATATATATGTATCATTTCACTTGGAACCCTTGTAATATCTTTATTTCCTGAAAGAATTCTAAGAGCATAAATATAATAATCGTCATTTTCTAATTTTGGGAAGGAAAAATGACCGTTTTCATCCACTATTGTTTTTAGCACTATTTTATTCTTTAATAATTCATAAATCACCCCATTGTATCCCGATTGTTCATCGATTAACTGTAGCCGCTTTTCACGGTAAAGGTCCTCCGCTCTGTCTTTTTCTCCAATAACCTGATCGAGATAATTCTTATTTTCTATGTACAACCGATTGGAAGGGGCGATACCCCTGAAGCTGGCGTCAAATATCAACTCTTCTTCGCGGGCTATTGTTACTAATACTTCGATTTCATTCTTAAGGGAGTCAATTGATTCATCAAGAAGTGCAACATTTTTTTCGTAGTATACATTGAGGGAATCGAGAAAAGGACCAATTTGAGAGGAAACTACAAATACATAAAGGGTGTCTTCTAATAGTTCGGAAGGATCTTCAGATAATTCAAAAACAATATCACCTTCCAGTGAGCCCCACATTGCAGCATAATAAACAATTGCATATACTAACATTGAAATAGTAAATGCAATAATTAATCCAATAAATATCCGCATTAGTTTTTGTTTTGTCCAAATACGTATAAAAATCTTGATTCGACCGGGAATATCAACTTCCCATCGTAATAAGCCGGGTTGCCAACAACACGACCCTCAACCGGGAATTCCCAGATCTTTTTCCCGCTGACTGCGTCAAGACCATAAACCATTTTATTCAATGCGCCAAAATACACTGTGCTCCCGATCGTTATGCAGGATGTGTTAACGACTGTCTCTGTGTCGAACCGCCATCTTTCTTCACCTGTAATCTTATCGATCGAATAAATTTTACCGTCGTTACACCCGAAGGTGATACTCTCCTTGGTAACTGACGGAGTCGTGTAAATTGCTCCATTTGTATTAAACCGCCAAAGCTCGCTACCTGAACGCGCATCAAGAGCAAGTAATGTGTTATCAAGCGTTCCCCAGAATATCCTGCTGCCATCGGAGGATGGAGTAGCGCGAAGGATCATACCTGAATTGTACTGCCAAACTTCTTCTCCGGTGGATTTGTCAAGCGCTGATATTATCCCCTTAAGAGAACCGACAATAACAAGATCGTCCACTACAATTGTTCCGGACAGAATCTCGGAGTCCGCCTGGTATTCCCAGACAATATCCCCGGATTCTTTGTCAAGATTGTAAACCAAACCCGACCTGTTTGCTGCAAATAAGTTGTCGCCTGATACCGTCAAAGCGCTTTCAAAAACCCCAAGATTCTTTCGCCAATTAAACCGCCCTCTCACCGCATCAAAAGAGTTGATCGTGAATCTGCCGTCTACTGCTGCAAAATAAAGGGTATGATTATCATAGACAGGCGCGCTGATCATTTTGTATTTGATTTTAATCTTTCCAAGCAGTTTGCCTTTTGTCAGGTCGTACGCCTGAAGATATCCTTTTTGTGTGCAGCAAAATACTGTATTATCGCCTGTTACGATTGTTGAACCAACCATTGATAGAGGCTTTAGTCTGAATAACAATTCGGGATTCTCGATGTCATCCGCTTCACGGGCAAAAGAATGAAAACCGTCACCTCCTATCTCAGTCCATTGAATGTCTGATTCTAATGGCGACACCCTGAAACCGCTGGCACATGCAAAAACAGCGAGTGAGACAAAAAGTAAAAACAGAAATAACTTTGCACAATTAGGTTGAGTTCGGATTTTTTTGTTCATAAAAATAGAATTTTTAAATTCTTCTTTCAATTTTAAGGGGTTTTATTTATTCAACGTTAATAAGCGATTTCTTCTGAAATACTTTATTAGAAATCCCATCCGAAAAAGAATTGTTTAAACGTTTTACCACTGATAGAGGAGAAATTATTTTGAATTCGTTTCCCAATATCAAGCCGCAAAACCAACGCACCGGCTAAATTAAACCTGAACCCAATCCCTACACTTCCGAGTTTTCTGGGAAATTCCACTCCATCCAGTCTTGTAAATTCACTTCCGCTATCGTTTATCCTTGCCGCATCCAAAAAGAGGGCGCCCCTAATTGCTCCAAATCCCATTCTACCGAACGGAAACCGAATGCCGAAATTATCAATAAAGGGAAACCGGTACTCCACAGAAAGAAAATTTATTTCCTGTCCCCAAATCTGCCATAACGGGTATCCCCGTAAATCCCAGCTTCCGCCAATATAGAAACGCTGTGCTTCCCTGCCTCTGTTTATATTGGTCATCAGTCTCACGGCAAGAGCGGTACTGTTTGAAAGACGAAAATATTTTCTCAAATCAATAATAAGTGTATTATAACTGACATTATTATAACTAATATCCTTCGTTTTTCCTAAGGTCACTATATAGCGCGCGCCGTCAAGGGGACCTGTAGGACCCCACATCGAATTGTCTTTTACATATGATAAGTAAGCACCCGTTAGAAGCGCTATTCTCTCCTGGTCGTCCAGAAGCTTGTCTCTTTCCGACCTTCCGAAATTTGTGCTGAAATCAAACCGCTCGAATAATGATATCGGATAACTCATTCCAAAAAAACCACCATAATACCGCTCATTAAAAAAGAAATCCGCCTCATTAAACCGCCGCCCTGAAAAATGGAATATCCCGTAGTTATAGTTTATTCTTTTCTTTAATAAAGATCTCATCAAAGTGAAGTTAAAACTTCGAAATATATTTTCTTTTGTTTGAGAATTATTGTACAGCAAAAGAAAATACCTGTCATTTCCAAGTAAATCGCTGATGGCAAATCGCGCTCCTCCATTGGTGCCGAATAGCGGATCATTGGTTACCTGACCCTGGGCAATGTCTAAACTGTATTTCTTCTCATACACGCCCGCGTTTTGATCGTGGACAATGTCTATTTCTCCCGGTTTCCAATCTGAATCGTCATTGGTTATCTCATCTGTTTCCAGAATTGGTTTTTCTTCAAATATATCTAAAGCATTTTCCAGGTAACGAAGTTGATAACTGTACCGTTCAAATGCTGTAAAAAACAATCCACCTTCCGGCGTAAACTCCGGATCAAATACACCGGTTGTAAAATTCGTGACCTGTTTTGTTTCTCCCGGTTCATAAAATATTGCGGCGTTTTGCAAATCTTCGCTGCCGATATCCTTGTTCTCGTCACCCAATCCCGACTCAAAAGAAATAGTAGTGGTTCTTCCTTTATTGCCGCTTGGAAGGACTTCATACATGTGCGTCATAAATACATTTGCAACGCCGTTCCTGTTCGAAGTATATGCTAAGTAATTTCCCTCGTAAGACCAAACAGGGGATCTGTCAACATGTAAACCATTCGTGATCTGGTATATTTCTCCCGTATCAAGCTCTTTGACGAATAAATTATAAGCGCCCTGCTCTCCATATGCGGTTCGAGAAGAAGAGAAAACCAGCGAGCCACCATCGGGAGACCAAACAGGATTTTTGTCATCGTAAAAATCATCTGTTTCCTGAGAGAGAAATCCGCTTTCAATATCCAGTGTATAGATATCCCGGTTACCGGCAATATTTAATCCGGCAAATGCGATAGCGCTCTTGTCAATAGACCAGGAGGGCGATGATATAGTTATGATTCCGGGAAATTTGAAATCATCGACCAGTTTATTCGCGTTTGTGTCGTATAAATAAAGAATATCGGTTTCTCCGCTTTTCGTTGAAAAGGCGAGGATTCCGTCCTCGTTTATGTCAATCTTACTGCTTAAAAAATGGATCACTTCGTATTGTTCGGTGCGCTCCCCCTTTATTACAATCTCAGGTTTTTGACCACCCGGTTTCAAGGATAGTTTTACAATATTTGTATATCCTGTCGTATTGGAGATATAATAAAGGAAATCGCCGTATTCCGTCCTATGGTAAGCGGGAGCTTCATTTAATCCGCGGTCGGTAACCTTTTCTGCAGCCATCCTTGGAAATTCATTATTTTCAAGAAGAGGGTAATACTGCTTCTTTAATGAGTAGACCCATTCATCATTCAGTTCGGCGTAACCTTTGCCAATAACAAGCTTAAAAACATCCTCAAATTTCTTTCCGCGTGTAATATTCTCCATAAACATCAATATTTTTTCTTCGCCATAAGTTTTTTCAATATAGCGCAGAAAATTCTCACCCTCTTTATACATCAGATAGCTGCCCGCTATCGCACCAAAACTCGTAATCGGGACGAGAGTTCCTTCCAGCACCTGGTCTACCAAAACCATTTCTGACTGGGTATCCCATTCTCCCGACCAAAGCTCTGCCAAGCCTTCGATAAACCACAATGGCGGCTGTACCTGCCTCGTTTTCCCTTCGTTCTTCTGTACCCAATATATCTTACTATGCATAAAGACGTGAACAAGTTCGTGGTGTATTACCCGTTTGAACCTGAACGTTGAGCCGTCACTTGGAATAACGACTCTGCCTTTAAAGAACTCGAAGAAACCACCTATACCTTCCGGGAGAAAAGAAGCTGTTGTATTTGTCTGCTGGAAAAAAAGATGGGCGCTGTAAAAAATAAGCGGTATTTTTTTGGTGATGGTATGACTGAATTTATTTTCAAGAATCTTGTAGCTTTCTTCTGCGTAAAAAGCGCCTTGCTCGGCTAACTTTTTCATTTCAGGATAATAATATATGTTAAAATGGTCTGTAGTAAGAACCATCCAGTCAAAATCGGTATACTGGATTTTATTCCTTCCGTAATAAAATCTTTGTGAAAGAGCGTCATTTGAGGTGAATATTAAAACAAGGATAATTGAGAAAAAATATTTTTTCATACCGTCAGCCTTTTTTTCAACAATAAACCTGACTATTGAATTATATTTCGCACCTCATCAACACCAATCTAATTATTTACAATGCTTTATGCAATAATATTCCCAATTTTAAATATGTAATTTACACAACTTTGGTAAAAATCGTATTCAAGGTAAATTCAAGCATTTTTTTAGATATTAGCAGAGAGATTGCCACATTCCGGTAAACCGGAATTCGCAATGACACAATGGGAGCATGCGTGGCGCCCCAAACTTAGCCTGCCACTATTTGGCTCCGTTTTTCGGGGTTTGGGGGTGTGATTGTTGCGTTAAATTCAAAAATTTACCAAAGTTGTGTAAATTATAAAAGTTTAACACTACACACACCTTTACAATAATTATTGAACAAAATTGTGACCAAGAATGTTCTCGATAATTTTAAGACTTTCTTTGCGCAAAGCGGATATGGTCTTGTTGTTATAAATTACGTAATCCGACTTCTTTATATTATCTTCTTGTGAATCTTGCAGTTTCATCCTTTGCAATACACTTTCCGGGGAAACGATATTCTGATTGACTGCTCTTTTTATCCTCAATTCGTCATCAGCCGCTACAGTTACAACTACGTCAAAATCCCTCTCTATCCCGGATTCGAAAACAAGAGCAGATTCCACCGCGATCATGGTATATTTTCCCGATAACTTTACCCTGCTGACGGTTTCTCTGATCTCTTTTCTCACCGGTGGATGTATAACTGCATTGATTTTCCGGATCGTTTCCCTGCTTTGAAAGATTTTCTTACTCAGTAACTTCTTGCTAATTTTACCGTCAATTCCGCAGATTTCGCTGCCAAACTCGTCAATGACCTTTTGATGAACCGCCTCGTTCTTCCAGAGGATGTTTTTTGCAATATAATCGGCATTTATAATAAAAGCTCCCTGTTCCTGAAAGAACTTCGATGCTGTGGACTTTCCGCTTCCTATTCCCCCGGTAATGGCAATTACCGGACAGCTATTTTCTACAGATTTCATGAGATTGCAACGGCTATTGTTATTCCTCTTGAAAAGATTCTAATGCCAGGTCCCCCGTTTCAAGTTCGCCGCTTTCTTCCAACTTGATGCGAAGTTTTAAGTCGTTTGCGCTGTCGGCGGCTCTTATAGCGGTTTCGTAATCTATCTCTTCCTTTTTGTAAAGTTCATACAAATGCTGGTCAAAAGACTGCATACCCTCGTGCGTACTTGCAGCAATCACACCTTTTAAACCTGCCGTGTCTCCTTTGTGTATAAGCTGGGCTACGCGCGGAGAACCGAGCATAATTTCGAAAATCCCGACCATGCCGTCGCCATTCGATTTTGGAACCAGGCGCTGACATATAACACAATGCAGATTCAGAGACAACTGCATGTATATCTGCCTGTGTTCCTCAGCAGGGAAGAAATTCAGAATTCTTTCAAGCGTTTGATTGGCATTATTGGAGTGAAGCGTGCTAAAAACAAGATGCCCGGTTTCGGCGAATGATATTGCAGCCTCCATAGTCTCTCTATCCCGAATCTCGCCAATAAGGAGAACATCCGGCGCCTGGCGCAATGCGCTTTTCAATGCGTTCTTGTAGGACAGCGTATCCATTCCAATTTCACGCTGCGTTATGATGCTTTTTTTGTGAGAATGTATAAATTCCAACGGGTCTTCAATCGTTATTATATGCCCTGATTTATGCCTGTTTCTGTAGTCAATTATGGCGGCAAGAGTTGTCGATTTCCCCGAACCCGTAGATCCTGTTACAAGGACCAAACCACGGGACAAAAGGGCTAAGTCAGCAAAAGCTTTCGGAAGATTTAAGTCCTCAAATGTTAAAATTTTCAACCTAATTTGTCTGATTACCATGGCAATCGAGTTGCGCTGACGCATGATATTTACACGAAACCTTCCTAAACCGGCAAGACTGTATGCCAGATTCTGCTCCAATACTTCTTCGAAATCGTTGACCTGATCCTCACGCATCAGTTTATAAGCCATTTCCTTAATTTGCTCGTTGGTCAGATTTTCATTGCCGACCCGGACAAATTTACCTCTTGCGGTCATTGACGGGGGAGCCCCGACAGTTAAATAAAGATCGGATGCCTCCTGCTTGACCATTGTTTTTAACAATGAGTCCAAATTCATCGGTTATTTTCCGCTATGCAGTATAATTTTATACTTTCCCTGCGCATATGATTGGTCACTACGTGATAATTCATCAGTTCCACTATATGAGATTGACCGGTATATCAAAAAATTATGAACTGCCGTCGACTGAGTTTCTTTGAAAAAGTGAAATCCCGGTTAGCGATTGAACCAAATCCTCAATTGTATAAATCTCATTGAGCGGAATATTATATCTCCTGGAAATGGACTCGCAAAGCACAGTTATTTCAGGCTTCTCAACATGACCACCGTATCTGTCATCGCCGTTAACAAACATATTCTTTTTTAATCCGTCGTACTGTATCTTCCCCTCGCCAATAACAATTATTCTTTCGCATATCCGGAACAGAAAATCTATGTTATGAGAAACCACGCAGACCGTTTTCCCCTTTTGATTGATCCCTTTTAGTAATTTTTCAATATCGTCTATCCCCCTTTTGTCCAATCCGATAGTAGGCTCATCGAGGAACAAAAAATCCGGGTCGTGAACAGTCACGCCCGCCAAAGCGACCTTTCTTCTTTCACCGCTGCTTAGCTGGAAAGGAGACCGTCCGGCAAATTCTTCGGGAGGTAGTCCCACATTTTCAAGCGCTTCACTTACTATTCTCTCTAAGTCTTCACCATTATCACTACGTTGTTTCATTCCGAATGCAATGTCGGCATAGACTGTTTCTTCAAATAACTGCTTCTCGGGAAATTGAAAAACGAGACCAATGCACTTTCTGAATTTGCTCCAATTTTTAGCATTATTTAGAACCGAATCGTTTATAATCACCGTCCCGGACAGGGGAGCCAAAAACCCTGTACATAATTGCAAAAAGGTGGATTTCCCCGAACCTGTTTTGCCGGTTATCCCAATCAACTCACCTTGTTCTATTGTGCAGGATATACTCTCGAATACTTTTACTATCGAATCAGTTTCATAATTAAAACAAATGTTTTCGAGCACAATTTTCATAAAAAAATTATTGACTGGAAATAGCTGATGAAAAATCGAAAATGTCAGGTTCTATTTCTATCCCCGGAACAGAATTCTTTAATCTATATTCGACAGGTATTTCTAATCCGATTTGCCTGAGCAGGGGTTGCTTTTCCGAAAAAATCTTCTCAGGTGTATCGTCTGCTGCAACTTTTCCATCATTCAAAACAATTACACGGTCACACTTTATTGCTTCACGGGAAAATTGAGTTATCAACAGTATAGTAAAACCGGTCTCATATTGTGTGCTGAATTCCTTTCTCAATTGGTTGAATAAAAATCTTCTTTCATTTAGGTCGAGGAACGATGTCGGTTCATCGAGTATCAGGTATTGGGGATTTGCGACCATTATAGAAGCCACAGCAAGTTTTTGCTTTTGACCACCGGAAAGCCGGTTTGGAGATCTCTCTTTTAAACTATCCAAATTGAACCGCATTAATATCTCCCGCACTTTTTCTCTCATTTCGATTTCCGGTGTTCCTTTGTATTCTAATGCAAAGGCAATTTCACGTTCAACAAAATTCGTAATCAACTGGTCGTCCGGGTTTTGAAACACTATTCCTATAATATCCCTTATTTTGCCGGAACTTATCAATTCTTCGCTATTTTCGCCGTTTATCGTAATTGTCCCGGACGTTGGGGATATCAAACCCGCAAGACACCTTGCAAGCGTCGATTTACCCGATCCATTCGGACCTATTACTGCTGTAAATTCATTCAAGCTGAATTCAACAGAAACCTCATTAAGAGCTCTCTTTATGACGTGCCGTTCATCCGAATAATCTACAATAACATTGCAGCATTTAATCATCAGGATTACCAAGAATTTTTATTTTATCATATATTTCCATAAGGGGGATATTTTCTTTATCCGCGATTTTTTTGCATTCCTCAAATTCGGGAATAATTCGCTTTTTACCATTCAGCATCACGGCTTTTACTTTTACGCTTCCCCATGGGGTGTCGAGCGATTCAGATGTCCGTTTTAATTTATGTCTGAACGTTTCGTGCATTCTTACACCAAGCGTTGCAGATTCATGAAAAAGAACGTCCAGGCATTTGTCATGATTTTCTTTTGCCGTCAGAATCGTCAGATTATGACCCGGTCTTCCTTTTTTCATGATAATAGGAGTGATATACGCATCCACAGCGCCAGCCTCAATTATTTTATCAACAAGGTAGGGATATAACTCACCTGTAACGTCATCAATATTTGTTTCAAGCACCATCATAACGTCCTGATCGACATGCTCAATCGGTTGACCCATGATAATCCGTAATACATTCGCAAAATCATCTAAATCCCTGTCGCCGCAGCCGTATCCGGTATTTTCGATTCTTACCGGCAGTAATTTTTCCGAGAACTCCGCAACAGTTGTTATCAGTGCAGCGCCGGTTGGCGTGGCCAACTCAAAGCCCACTTCTTTCTTTATAACCGGAAATCCCTTGACAAGCTCAAGGGTTGCCGGAGAAGGAACGGAAATTGTCCCGTGCGCACATTCTACTGAACCCGAACCAAGGCTGATTGCTGAAGAGAAGCATTCGGTTATCCCCAATTGTTCCATACCCCAGATTGAACCGACAATATCAATTATCGAGTCCATAGCCCCTACTTCATGGAAATGAATTTCTTCCATAGGCTTTTGATGAATTTTCCCTTCCGCTTCGGCAATTCTTGTAAATATTTTGCCGGTTTTTTCCTTAACATCATCCGACAACTCAGGTGAATCCAAAATTCTCAAAATATCGGGTAGTTTCCTGTGATGATGTTCTTCATCCGTTTTAACGGATACCTTTACCCCGCGAATACCTTTTCTGCTTACAACTTCACTCGAGAGGGAAAAGGAGGATATTCCAAGAGATCTCAGTTTGGATTCAAGTTCATCTTCGTTTAATCCGAGATCGATTAACGCACCGAGTACCATATCGCCGCTGATCCCGGCAAAACAATCAAAATATGCTATGCTCATAAAAATCCGTATATTCTCGCTAACATAATAATAAACTGCTTTAAAATAATAACGGCGGTATCACTACCGCCGTTAAATATATAAAACTAATTCAAAAGAAACAATTATTCATGTCGAATTAGCGTGAATTTTCTTATCAGGATAAAGGACATTTACGTTTTGACAAATTTCCATAAACTCGCCTGCGCCTTGCTGACAAGGACCTCAAAAGTCTGACCGTCCATCGGGAAATCGGCATACCCGTAATCAAGTAATATCCCGTTTTTGCTCATTATTTTATCAGCCTCTGCGGCTGACTTTATTTTTGCGGCAATTTGTTCGGTTAAAATTTTTGTCTTTCCCTGGAGTATAACCATAAATGAGTCAAGGCCGACTTTTACTGCAGAATCGATTGGAGAAAGGTGCTTGAGTATATTCTTGTAAACCGAATCTCTTATATCCAGAATCATAATTCCAAAATTAGTCTTCTTTTTCAAATATAATTTAAAGATCAGAATACTTAAAGTCCCTCTGTATTCTCCCGCCTTTTTAATTGTATTGAACAATTCATTCTTGGCTCCAGCCAGTGAATCGGTCAGCAAAGCCTTTCGTTCGTTTGTGTATTGTCCGAGCCTTATCATCGGGGCAATTTGTACAGACATTACTTCAAGAAGTTTCAATTTTTCTAAATTATCGGGTTTATTTATGTCAAGATCATGTATGGTAATTATTCCGACAAAATGATTCTGAGCGTTTAGCGGAATTGCGATAAAATTATTGATTTTATTTTTGTCCGAATCGGAAACCCCGTTAATATAGTTGTCGTCTTTTTTAAAATCTGAAATATCCACAGTCTCCGAAGACCTCATAGCTTGACCAATGATGCCCTCATTCAATTTTATCTTGAAATCTTTAACTGTTTTCTTAGTAAATCCACAGCTTTTCTCTATATGGAACTCACCTTTCTGCTCATCTTGCAGCATAATGGACACCATACCAATGTCCATGCTTGTTTCGATCGTACCGAGGGCAAAATTGAGGATTTCGTTGATCTCTTCACTGGTGTTAATAATTTTACTTATCTCATAAAGCATAGAAATATCGGCAAGAGCATTTTCAAATTTTCTGTTTAATTCCTGATTTTCCCTTTTGAGTCTTATCCTCTCTGAGGCTTTGTTAATAGTAAATAGTATTTCAGATATATTAAAGGGTTTAAAAAGGTAATCATAAACATTTTGCTTTAAAGCTTTGATCGCTGATTCGAGGCTTGCATACCCGGTAATAACTATTACTTCTGTTTCTGCCGATTTCTTCTTCGCCGCTTTTGCAATTTGAATGCCGTCAACTTTCGGCATTTTCAGGTCGGTAAGGACAATATCGTAAGTTTTGGATTGAATTTCCTTTAACGCTTTTTCGGGATCCTGAAAAGAGTTGACATTGTATCCTTTGTTTTGAAGCACTTCTGACAGTATTTCAGTAATTCCAGCTTCGTCGTCAACTACAAGAATATCATACATTGAGGTTACTCCTTTAAACGTAATTTCATCCAAAAAAAGCAATTAAGATGAAATGAAAAAGGCAGGTTATCTACGCATACCGGGTTTGGAAAGTAATTTTCATGTCTCCTTCCTTGGAAAAAACGGAAGCTGCTCTGTAAGTAAATTCTGTCATCATTTTGCTTTGGTCAATGCTGAGTAAAACATTTCTATAAATGGTGGTGCCTGCTATTTTCTTCTGATCTTCACTTACCATAACTTTGAATTCCTTTTTCAGTTCATTTTTCTTTTTTTGAACTTCTTCTCTCTTTAGTTCAATTTTCTTTAATTTAATCAACAGAACCTTGAGTTCTTTTTGTTTCGATTCGGGAAACTTTGGGAGCTTTTTTTTCAAAATTTCGATAAATTCAATCTCTTTTATAAGGCTTTGTGACGTTTTTTGGAGATATTGTTCATCACGTTCAATAATGAGCATTTTTTCGTATAAATCGCCTTCAACCCTGCCTCCCACTTTTACCTCGGTCCGAAGATAACTTGCGGATCCGATAGCTTTGGCTTCGATAGCTCTTTCTGCATAGAGTTTGCCGCCTATAATCGATCCTCTTCCTTCTGTAGCCCGAATTTCATTTTCAGCGCTCACTATAGAATTCATGATGTATTCACCAACGGTAACATTATTTCCTGCTTCAATAGTCGCTTCATTTATGAATTCCGCCCGAATGTCTTTGGCAGCGATTATTCTTGCTTTTTCCTGACCTACAACCCCTCTTGCAATAAACACACTCCCTTTTGTCGAAATGATTTCTGCCCCTTCAACTACGCCTTTGATACGTATGTCACCTTCGGTTTTTACTTTAAACCCGGTGAGAACGTCACCAGAAACAGCAATATCTCCTGTAAACTCTATATTACCCGTAGAAAAATCAACGTCGCTATGAATAGCGAGTATGTTCTCGACGTTTAGCTTTTCTTTTTCGTGTACTATCCTGCCGCTTAGCTCAGCATATAATGAAAGATCATCTTCCGAAATATACGTGTTTTTACCCAGTGGGAGTTTTTTGTCCTTTCCGGTGGAATCGATAGGATTACCAAAAACATCCATCCCGTCCTTGCCTTTTGTAGCGGGAATCTTAACAGCAAGAAGCTGGTCTTTTTCTACTGTTTTCAAAAGGCTTATCTGGT
>JADFON010000019.1 GCA_022562855.1 Candidatus Zhuqueibacterota bacterium
TTGTAGAGTTAGACTGAGAGGTAACTTCCGTACTTTCATAAACAACTTGCCCTGTCTCAGGGTCAACTCCAACTGGGGCATACGTTGTGAACGTTGACGGCGCTCTATAATTTCTGCCCGGACCAGCGCTAAAGGACAGATTCGGTAAAATTCCGCTATAAGAAGCAAGTTTTTGCGATTTAGAATTATTAAAATTTGTCTGCGCATTCAAAATCTGGGAATTATTCTCGAGCGCTATGTTAATACAATCATCTAAAGTTAAAAGCGTCTGTGCATTTGAGAGACCTGAAAATGTCATCAACAAAATAAAAATAAATGATACCCGCTTCATAAAACCCTCCTTGTTTATGTCGAATCGAATAATACTTGTACTAATCCGCCTTGAGATACGATTTCAACCTTAAAATGTTCCTTTTTTCGGGGTCCAAAATTCAAATGCTTGAAATGCATTATTTGAACTCAGAAAATGTGGTGACAAAATAAAATTCTCTACATTGACATCTATATTTGCAAATGAGCACGTATTTTTAATGGGAATTTAGAATAACCAACATCACGCATTTTTTTAATAATCAATATGGAGATTCCTGTGAGACGTCATTAATTGTCTCCTGTTCGCGGTATTGCAGCGCATATAACTTATAGTAGATTCCTCTTTGTCTTAACAATTCCTGGTGCGTTCCGTCTTCCCGAACCCTGCCTTTGTGAAGTACAATTATACGGTCTACATTTTTTATTGTCGAGAGTCTGTGAGCGACAATTACAGAGGTTCGCCCCTCCATTAAACGATTGAGCGCTTTTTGAATCAAGATTTCAGTTTCAGTATCAATGTTGGAAGTCGCTTCGTCCAATACGAGGATTTTTGGATTATAAACGAGCGCCCGCGCAAAAGAAATCAGTTGTTTTTGACCTGTAGAAAAATTACTTCCTCTTTCAAGAACCTCTTCTTCAAATCCGTTAGTAAGTTTTGATATAAAATCATATGCATGAACGTCTTTTGCCGCTTGAATAAGCTCCTCTTCCGTAATGGCATCATTTGCCAGTGTAATGTTTTCCCGTACCGAGCCGGAAAATAGGAATACATCCTGCAGAACAATTCCTACCGCTTTTCTCAAAGATTCTTTTGTGATATTTTCGCTATTTATTCCGTCAATGGTGATCTCACCTTTCTGAATACGGTAAAATTTGCCAAGCAAGTTGATTATCGTTGTTTTGCCAGCCCCTGTCGCACCGACAATAGCTACTTTTTCACCCTGTTTTATTTTGAACGAAACATCCTTTAGGACCCAGTCCTCCCCTTTATAAGCAAACCAAATATTTTTAAATTCTATATCTCCCTTCACATTTTCAAGATTTACAGCGCCCGGATTGTCCGGAATCTCATCAACGGTATCGAGCAATTTAAAGACCCGTTCGGAGGAAGCCATTGCCGCTTGCAGGATATTGTATTTTTCGCTTAAATCCTGGATTGGTCTGTAGAAACGCTGCGCGGCAAGAACAAAGGCAACCAGTTCTCCCCAGGTAAATTCGTTTGATATTATCGCAATACCGCCAAACCAGATAATAAGCGCCACTGCCACAGCGCTTAACACTTCTACTGCCGGGAAAAAAACGGAAAAATAAAGTATCGTTTTCAAATATGCGTTAAGATGGTCGGCATTTATCCGGTCAAACTGCCGGTAATTCTTATCTTCACGGTTAAAAAGCTGTACGATTTTCATCCCGGTTATATTCTCCTGGAGGAATGAATTGATCTTAGCAATGAAGATTCGAATATTACGAAAACCCTCGCGGGCTTTCTTTTTAAAGAGAAAAGCGGTAATAAATAATGGAGGAACAACAGATAATGTAATAACAGCCAATTCCACATTATAATAAAACATCATAAAAACAAGCCCGAACAAAAGTAAGATATCCCCAATTATTGTCACGACACCGGATGAAAATAATTCGTTCAACGCATCCACATCCGATGTAAGACGCGTTACCAGTCTTCCAACAGGATTCCGGTTAAAAAATGACAATTGTAAGCTTTGTAAATGAGAAAATATTTGATTTCTCATGTCGTACATTATGCGCTGACCGGTCATCTGCATGATGTAGAAATGAAAATACTGAAACACAAAGCTAACAGCAGAAATCAATATGAACAACGCAGTAATCGATGTTAGTCCTGCATAATCTCCAGCGCTTATGTAATTGTCAATAGCGTATTGGGTTAGAATCGGTCCCGCAATAGCAAAAACCGATACAAAAACAAGCAAAACGCCGGCTACAATGACAGCCTTTGTATAGGGGACCAAATATCGAATAAGCCTGTTCATCAAACGGGCGTCATACGCCTTGCCCAGTACTTCTTCTTCTGTAATTCTGTCTTCCATGTTTAATCTGGCAATATCTTGGACAAATCAATTATTTTTTAAAAAATCTAATTTACAAAATTTTATACTTATTTTCTATATGAAATCTATCATAATAATTATCCCCTTCTAATGTCAAATCGTTTTTATTGAATATTCCCGGAAGGAATACTAAATTAGCCTTGACTTTTTAAAGAATAAATATTACTTTTTCCGAATATATCTACCTATTTAATTATTCCCACCGATGTGGTTCAGCGCTATGAGAAGGTATTGTAAGATTTACTATTTACTTATCGTATTTGTAATCTTCAATTCTGTTTCGGTTTTTGCCCAAAACAGCATTACTACCCCTCTTCAAATTGGTTTTCAGCCGATTAATGATAATATCGTATTGAGATGGAGAAGTGTGGACGAATCAGCAGTAAAGGAATATTTAATCGAAAGAAGCACCGATCAGATTAATTATAGCGTAATCGAGACAGTCTTGCCCCGAGGAAATAATACCGATTATACATATACCGATACAAACATATTCAAGACCGCTGCTCGCACCTTTTACTACAGGTTAAGAATTCAAAAAACAGACAGCACATTCGTATATTCAAATATTGTACATCTTTCACCTCGAATCTCCAGCGCAAAACAGACATGGGGAAGTATCAAAGCAATCTTCACCAATCGCAAAAACAACTAATAAATCCATCTTGTTCTTAAAATCTTCTCCTTAGCATTCCCTTAATTTATTATTGAACAAACATCCTTGAAATAAATATCTGTGACTAAATGGAAGCGGATAATTCTATTTAGGCGTCTATGAATGTTTATGGATAAAAGTAAATCGTGGTTTTCTGCAATCGCACCGGGGATCTTAGTCGCCGCTACAGGTGTTGGGGCAGGCGATCTGATATTTGCCAGCTTTGCCGGATCCAACATCGGTCTGTCTATATTGTGGTTAGCAGTCTTAGGCGCCCTGTTAAAATGGGTTCTTGCGGAGGGACTTGCACGCTGGCAGATGGGGACTAATACAACCCTGCTCGAAGGATCTACCAGACATTTGCCGGGAATCACGCATTGGATATTTCTTATATACCTTTTAATTTGGTCGCTCGGGGTCGGAGGTGCGCTAATTTCCGCGTGCGGTGTTGCCAGTGCGGGACTGTCCGATTTGATCGGATTAAACATTTCCTACCGGTACTGGGGAGTATTTCATGCAATTCTTGGTTATTTCTTTGTTATAAAAGGAGGATATAACCTGTTTGAAAAGTTAATGTCATTTTTCATCGTTATAATGTTTATTACTGTTATTGTAACCGCTATTCGTATTGATCCAGCATGGCAAGACATTATTTCCGGTTTATTTGTTCCCAGAATACCCAGTGGGCATGAGAATCTAATTTGGTCTGTCGGCGTAATTGGAGGCGTAGGCGGAACCCTGACCCTGCTCTCCTATGGATACTGGATAAAAGAAAAAGGAAGAAATGGTGCGCAAGGCGTTAGAGAATGCAGGGTTGATTTAACCATTGGCTATGGTATGACGGCTATTTTCGGAATAGCGATGATAATTATTGGCTCAAAAACCACTATAACCGGCACCGGCGCCCGGGTTGCTCTTGATCTCGCAGATCAATTAGAAACAATTCTCGGAAGTCCGGGTAAATGGATATTTCTTATTGGATTTTGGGGAGCGGTTTTTTCCAGCCTTTTAGGTGTATTGCAAAGCGTTCCATATATATTTGCCGACTTTTTTTTCCTGCGTAAAGGCATAGTTATAGCCGATAATCCTGACTTTGATCTTTCAGGTTCAAAACCGTACAAAATATATTTGCTGTGTCTCGGGTTTATACCGATTCCGATGCTTTGGATTCAATTCGACCTTGTGCAGACAATATATGCGATGTTAGGAGCTGTTTTCTTGCCGATGCTTGCTATTACTTTGCTCATTATGAATAACAAAAAGCAGTGGATAGCGAAAAGTTTTCGAAACGGTCCCTTTACGAATAGTCTGCTTATTTTAACTCTTATGTTTTTTCTGTATTTCGTTTATTTAAGATATTTGAATTAATAAAACTTTACCGGATTATATAAAATGTCAAATTTCAAAATTGTAGCGCACCGTGGAGCCTCGGGGAGCGCACCGGAGAATACGTTTGCCGCGTTTGAAAAGGCGGTGGAATCAGGAGTTGATGCAATTGAAATCGACGTGCACCAGACAATGGATGGAAAAATTGTAATCATTCATGATGATACATTGGACAGGACGACCAACGGCAGCGGTCCGATTTGTGAAAAAAAATATGAAGAATTGAAAAACGTGGACGCTGGATCGTGGTTTGACTCAAATTATTCAGATGAAAGAATTCCCCTGTTTTCAGATTTCCTGGATTTTATGAAAAACAAAGCCGAAATAATTGTTGAAGTAAAATACGGTTCACAAAAATATCCGGAAATAGAAAATAATGTCTGGTCATTGCTTAAGTCGCACAATTTGGTTAAAACTACGGTTGTTTCTTCATCCAAAGTCACTATATTAAACACGTTTAGACAATTATCACAGGAAATAAACCTTGGGAAAATACTATCCCCAAAGGAGCTCTGGCGCTCACTATTTCAACCGGACTCGCTGATGTACAAACAGGATATAATAAAACAGGTAAAAGAAATCCACCCTCATTGGTCGTTTGTAGATGCTAAATTCATGAAATGGGCAAATTCTTTAGGTCTGGCGGTAATCCCCTGGACAATAAATAAGGAAATAAAAATTCGTGTGATGATTGACAGGGGTGTTCAGGGAGTGATCACAAATTTTCCTGAAATTGCAAAAAGGGCACAAAAATAAGAAAATTCTTTTAATCATTACGTTATTTCAAGCGAATAATGAATTTTTAAATATCCACTATTATCAAAGAAGTGAAATCTTAATAAATGCCAAAATTAATAACAAGCCAAAAATCTTCCGCATTCGGTTTAATGAAAATCTTTCGTTTAATTTGGTGCCAATTATAATTCCGATTAGAGCACCCGCTATTAAAGGAATCCCGGTTGGTAGATACACATACCCTAAAGAGTATTCCGGCAGAAGCGGATTATTCCATCCATTCATAATCTTAGCTGCCATTCCGGCTATCGATGTAAAGAAAATAATCCCGCTTGCGGTACCGGGTATCTTTTCTACAGGAAAGTGAAACAGGAAGATCATAATCGGTAGTGTCATAAGCCCGCCGCCGACACCGACCATTGCCGCAACAAATGCGGTGACTAATCCCGTTGCCGCTAAAGGAAGGTAAGAAACTACAGGTTTTTGTTCATCTCTTGGATAAACCTCATAAAACATTTTAATACCAGCAAGTAAAACTATAATTCCGAATAACCGAAACAAATTTTCACTCGAAAAGTATTTTGTAGCTACAGATGAACCTATAAATGCACCAATAATACAGAAAAGACCTATTCTGAAAACTCCTTTCCACAGCACAAGTCCTCGAAGATAATATCGAAAAACCCCAAAGAGAGAAAAAAAGCTCACCACGAAGAAGTTTGTTCCTGCTACCATATAATATACTATAGAGCTTTCAATTCCCAGTAATCGCTGGTAAATCACGAGGCAAATGGGATTCATGATAATTCCACCGCCAAGACCTAATAGTCCCGCAATAGTCCCACCAAGAATACCTACAAAAAGGAGTAATAGAGTTATGGGAAACGAAAGCACTATAAAAGGAAGTTTTTATACTGTAATGTTAATACTGATACCTAGACTTTTTTGCAATTTAACCGCGGCTTTACCAAGTGTTCGGAAATCAAGATTATTAAAGCTCCTGATATTTTGAACAAACTCCCCATAAGTAACGGCTCCGCTGAATTGAATTCCTAATCGACTCGGTTCACGGTTTGGGATTTGCGGTCTTACCGGTCTTACAGGCTTGTTGGAAGATAAAAAGGTAAGAGGACGAAAACTTCCGATTTTTTGACTAGATGGCATTTAAAAAGATTGATTGAAAGCTTTACTTTATCTGACACTGTTTAACTAATTTAATCTTTTAAACCTCAATTGTCAAGTGAAATGCTTTTTTCATGAAGCAGGAAATCATCCGTTCTTATCACCAAATATTTCTGCGCTGAAAATTTGTATCGTTGTCTTGCTGTCTTTCCAGGCATGTGCCGATAAGCACGCCTTTAGACACGTATGTTCAAGAAAACTATTCTCATCCCATTTATTCTCAACAGCTACCTGTGGTAAAAGCAATCCGTGTCTTCCACCTGATGAAATGTATAGACCATGTAATCCTACCACAATTTCCTTTGTATCTGATATTGTCTTCAAGGGTGATAGAACTGAGATTTCCAATTTTGTTTCGTCTAATTCGTCGATTTTCATTGGTGGAAACCTGCTGTCCATTGTGGCTGCGCTTTCTGCCATTCGGGCAACAGTTTCGGGTAGAGGAAGGTCCGAGGTCAATAAACCTACACATCCTCTTAATTGTTTGTTTTTTTTAATAGTAACAAACGCTCCACAACACTCATTAAGTGTTTCAGAGTCGAAACTTTCTATTGTCAATTCTATGTTCAACAGCTTGGATTTGATTGCTTCGCGGGCAACCTGTAATAATTTTTTTTTGTCTTCAATGCTAAACTTGGACATAGTACTTTATTGGTTTTTATGAAATTATATAACAGAATCAGTAAATCAATCGATTTATTTCGATATTTAAAATACCTATAAGTGAAAAATACCTGCGACTTATGACTTCTTGTCATCGTCTTTATTCTCTTCTGATTCTGGTTCAGCAATAAGCAAATTTATTTCCCTGATCAACCGGTTGATTTTTACCGGTTTCGCTATAAAAATGCGTACACCAAGACTATAAAGATCTTTTATTCTTATTTCATTTAGACTGGATGATAACATAATCACTGGAATATTTCTAATTTTGAATTGGATTTTTTCAAGGAACTCCTGTCCGTTTAATTTGGGCATTTGATAATCTGTTATAATCAGGGCAATTTCATCATCGAAATCTTTGATAAATTTTATAGCATCAACAGGATTAGAAGATAATATACAATTGTACTTTTTTTCAAGACGTTTCAAAAGTAATAATCTAATTGGTTTTGTATCATCGAGAATTAATATTGTCTTTTTATCAGACTTCTCCATAATTACTACTTATATATTTTTAAAAAATATTTACTTTAAGTTTTACTTCAAGCAAACCATCTTTTATTTAATATTAATTATTAGTTAATAGTGTATAAACTCTTTCTATATAAGGTTTTATAATAATATGGCTAAAATTTTCCTTTTATTCAAATCAATTAATTATTACCTTCCAATGCAGTAGCTCGATATCAGAGTAATAAACAATAACAATAATATTTATTGGAGAATAGATGGCGGCGCCACTCAGCCAGGATGAAATCGATGCTTTGCTTGGTGACACTGATGCATTAGACGACTCCGATCCCATTGAATTGGAAGCCGATATAGCTGAAGAAGGCTCCCGCAAAACCGGTTCTAAGAATATTGGAATCCGCGAAACCAAGCCTTTCCGATTTGATTTTTCTTATAGATCACCCATACTAAAAAGCAATGATTATGTTTTTAATCCAAATTTAGAAGAGAAAATGGAGAATTCTACCGTAGTAGTCCGCACTATATCAAATTATTCCACCTTCCTTAGAAAAAAGGATAATTAACCCTTCCGCGAAAGCAATATATCTATATTATTTCTTAGATTCAATGTAAAAACTTATTTCTGCAAATCGGTCAAATGCGTTGATTTTAGTTATATTTAATTTTTTTGTTTAAATTGAAGCAAAAGTTAAATTTATTCGTATCTACTACTGATAATGTAAAATTCCAAAATCTGTTTGATAAACTGAAATTACTTGAAGATTACTTAAATGAGTGCGAAAATCCATAGAAAGCAAGACCGCAATAAAATATTTGGTGTGATCCTCGTTGGATTGGGTATTATTTTCCTGGTGGAAATTTTATTCGGCAGCAATTTATTTGACTTCCTGATTTCATTATGGCCTTTGATTTTAATTGTAATCGGATGGAAAATATTACGGGATGCTAAACATTCTCAGAGAAAACATGAAAACGAAGATGAAGGTAAGTCTTCATTTGAAGAAAAATCGTCAAGGGGATTTTCCAAAGAATCCGGGGAGGACAGGTTTGCTCATTCCGCAATCATTGGAGACACCTCAATAAGACTAACCACAAAGAGCTTTCAGGGGGGAAACGCCTCCAGTGTAATAGGAGATATCCATGTAAACCTGAGTGAAATTGATTTTGACAGCGGTGAAAGAAAATTAAGATTTTCGACCGTAATTGGAGATTCAAATATTACTATGCCAAAGGATTTCGCTTTTAATATAACCGGTAGTTCCGTAATTGGCGATATTCACATTTTTGGACAAAAGGCAGAAGGTTTATTCAGAAATCTGTCATACAAATCGCAGAATTACGATACGGCAGAAAAAAGAATAAAGATTTTTGTATCTTCTGTCATAGGAGATATTCACATCGCTTGAGGACTTTCTTGCAATCTTATTAATAGAACGGTTGTAACCCGTTTTAGATAAAACCTTTCACTTTGAGAAGCTCCGCATTCAAAATCGCCGCACCTGCAGCGCCGCGTATTGTATTATGCGATAGAACTACATATTTATAATCCGATACTTTGCATTTACGTATCCTCCCTACCACACAAGCCATACCATCCGATATATATCTGTCCAACCGTGGTTGAGGTCTGTCCTTTTCTGAAGTGACAACTACCGGATATTCTGGTGCGCTTGGAAGTTTCATATAATGAATGGGAGAAATATACGAATTAAAAGCGCTTTCTATTTGTTTTTCACCCGCCTTAGTCTGCAGGTTTACAGATACCGTTAACATATGCCCATCGCTGACGTTTACCCTGTTGCATTGGGCGCTAATGATAAAATTCGCATATTCAACAGTATCTTTACGCAAATTACCGAAAAGTTTTAATGGTTCAGTCTCGACTTTCTCTTCTTCGTTCGCAATATATGGCAATACATTGTCGATAATATCAAGCGATGAAATCCCGTTCTGTCCTGCTCCCGATAAAGCTTGCATCGAAGTGACCTGTACGGAATTAACCCCAAATGACTTTACAACAGGCGCCAAGCTCAATGCAAGAGCGATTGTTGTACAGTTTGGATTCGTAATAATAAATCCCTTGTCAAAGTTTCTGTTTTTTTGTTGGAAGGGAATTAAGTCCAAATGGTCACAATTTATCTCCGGTATTACCAAGGGTATATCAGGTTCCATTCTGTAACTACTCGAATTACTGATTACCGGATAACCAGCCCTTGCGAAAGAACATTCTATCTCACCTGCAATTATTGAGGGGAGACTTGAAAAAACAAAATCGCAATCCAGGTTTGGTTTAACAGGTTTAACCGGGATCCGCATTATATTAACGGGCATAGGATAAGGGAGCTTCCACGAACAAGATTCTTCATAACTTTTGCCAGTTGACTTGTCGGAAGCAGCCAAATCCGTTACTTCAAACCATGGGTGATCTTCCAGCAGAAGAGCCAGTCTCTGCCCTACCAGTCCTGTGGCGCCGAGTATCCCAACTTTTAATTTCTTACTCATATTTTTCGAATCAATTCTTCCAATTTAAATGCCCTGTGAATAGCTTTAACGGCAGTTTCCACTTTTTGTTGGTCAATAACACATGCAATCCGGATATGGGATGTGCTAATTGAATCAATATTAATATTGTTATCTGATAGTGTCTTAAATATTTTTGCCGCTACCCCGGTGGAACTCGCTATTCCTGACCCTATTACTGAGACTTCAGCCATTCCGTCATTAAAAGTGACTCCTCCCGCTTTTATCTTAGGGCAAACCCGTTCAAGAACTTTTACAACCGATTCCATATCCTCTTTGTCCGAAAGCATCGTTATATCGGAATATTTTCCATCACTGATCCCCTGAATAATAAGTCTAATATTTATACCGGTCTTGGAAATAGCGGAAAATATTGTCGCTGCAATACCCGGTGTATCAGGCACTTTTTGAATGGCTATTTTGGCTACGTTTCTATCGACAGTCACTCCTGTGACAGCTACTCTTTCCAACATTTTATCCTCTACGATTGTTGTGCCATTTCCTGGCGTGTGAGCGGATTTTACCACTAACGGAATACCAAATTTCATTACAATTTCTACTGCCCTCGGATGCAGAACCTTTGCGCCCGAACCGGCAAATTCGAGCATTTCTTCGTAAGAAATGTAATTTAGTTTCGCCGCATTGTTTACGATATTGGGGTCTGCTGTGTATACACCCTCCACATCGGTAAGAATCTCGCAGCAGTCGGCATTGAGCGCCGCTGCAAGCGCCGCAGCAGAAGTATCCGATCCTCCCCTGCCCAACGTTGTAATCTCTGATTCACTGCTTATCCCCTGGAACCCCGCAACTATGACAACCTTTCCCTCCTTGAAAAGATTCATAATACGCTCGATTTTTACTTTTTTTATTTTTGCGTTTCTGTGACGACCGTCGGTAACGATTCCGCTTTGGGCGCCCGTCAATGAGACCGAAGTTCCGCCGAGATTATTGATTGCCATGGACAAAAGCGCTATGGATACTTGCTCACCGGTAGCCATGAGCATATCCATTTCCCTGTATGGCGGATTTGGAGAAATATCCTTTGCCATTTCTATTAACCTGTCAGTTGTATCACCCATTGCCGACACAACGACGGCTATCGCCTTGCCCATTTCTGCAAGTTCCAAAATTCGCTTGGCAACTTTTATAATCTTTTCGGGCGTGCTAATTGAACTCCCGCCGTATTTTTGGACAATAATTTTCATTTTATGTCAAACGAGAATTAAGACAAACTGTTCAGCAATTGCCTGAATACCGTAGTAAATGCAAGATAACGTATCATTCGGGAAAAAACAATATTTGTTTGATTATCGGGTGTTTCCTAAAATAAACTTAAATTAGAGCGATTTTCAAATGCCACCCGCTATTGCAGGGATTATCGACAACACATCTCCGTCGGAAACAAGGGTATTCTTACCATTCTTAAACCGGATATCCTCATCATTCAAATAGACATTTATAAACCTTCTTACATCTCCATTTTCATCACAAATACGTTCAACTAATTAAGGAAACCGTTCTCCGAGATTCGTGATGACTTCGGCTACAGAAGACCCGTTTGCTTCAACCTGCTTCTGCTCTTCGGTCAATTTCCGCATTGGGGTCGGAATTCTAACTGTGACTGGCATAATATATTTTCTCCTTGTTCTTTATATTTGATTCAATTAATTCCTGAAAATTTTCAAGTTTCGGTGCAATTATGGCGGAAAGAGAAAGTTTGTTCTCAATCGCCTCTCTTGTTTTTAAACCGTTACCGGTTATACAAAGCACAATTATCTCATTTCTTCCAATTTTTTCTGTTTCTATCAGCCTTTTGAGAGCCCCGACAACAACGCCGCCTGCTGTTTCAGCAAAGATGCCTTCGCATTCTGCAAGTAATTTTATCCCTTCAATAATTTCATCGTCACCAGGGTTTTCGCCGTACCCGCCCGTTGCATTGATAACATCCAAAGCATAAGGTCCATCCGCAGGATCACCGATTGCAAGCGATTTCGCAATAGTTTCCGGTGTTTTAACCGGTATGATGAATTTTGTCTCATCTTTTAAGGAATTCACAATGGGGGAACATCCTTCTGCTTGAGCGCCATAGAATTTGCAATGCCGGTTATCAACGAATCCAAGATCTTTGAATTCGTTAAATCCTTTGTATATTTTATTTATTAACGAACCTCCCGCCATTGGTACAACTATGCTGTCCGGCAGTTTCCAACCTAACTGCTCCGATATTTCGTAACCGACCGTTTTACTTCCTTCGGAGTAATACGGTCGAAAGTTTATGTTTACAAACGCCCAATCATATAGTCCGGCGATTTCACTGCACAAACGGTTGATTTGATCGTATGTACCGTCTACCCTGATAACGTTCGACCCGTATATGGAAGACCCGATTATTTTCCCTTCTTCAAGATCGGAAGGAATAAAAACATAACTTGTAAGACCGGCATAGGCGGCGTTTGCCGCTACAGAATTCGCAAGATTACCCGTACTTGCGCACCCAATAGTTGTAAAGCCAAATTCAATTGCACTCGACATCGCCACGCTAACGACACGGTCCTTGAATGATAAGGTTGGGAAATTAACTGCATCATTTTTTATCCACAACTCGCGGACTCTTAGTCTTTCGGCTAACCGGTTTGCGCGAATTAATGGTGTAAAACCAACCTGCAGACCTACAGAAGGACTGCTTTGAAGGGGCAGAAGTTCCCGGTACCTCCACATGGATGGATGTCTTGACGCTATTGTTTCTTTGTTTAAGACTTTTTTTATTGCCTTATAATCGTAATCTACCTCAAGAGGTCCAAAGCAATATTCGCACACATATATAGGCTCTTTTGGATAATTTTTTCCACATTCCCTGCATTTCAAACCGGTATAAAACGATCGTTTTTTATCCATTTCTTCTCTCTCTCTCTGTTTGTTTTAATAATTGAGACCATTTCGATAACAGCCAAGAACTTTGAAAAAGTCCGTTATTTCCTGAATATGGTTAATAGCGTTTTTGCATCTTTCATTTTCAACATTTTCTTCTATATCAAGATAGAAAAAATACTGCCACGGCTTGCCGTACAACGGTCTCGATTCAATCTTGGAAAGGCTGATGTCCCTCAGGGCAAAAACACTTAAACACTTGAATAAGGAGCCTGGGTTGTTTTCCATCGAAAATACAATGCTTGTTTTATTTGCATCCTTTGCAATCGAGTGATTTTTTTCCAATACGATAAACCGTGTGTAGTTTTCCTC
>JADFON010000369.1 GCA_022562855.1 Candidatus Zhuqueibacterota bacterium
TTATATGTGGGCGATAAGGGACTTGAACCCCCGACCTCTGGTATGTGAAACCAGCGCTCTAACCAAACTGAGCTAATCGCCCATTTTTCATTTCTTACCAAGCAGATCCGCATAAATATCGGGACGTCTGCTGTCCATTAACGAATTGTATGGGGTTATCGATTTGTCCCGTGCTTGTTCCGGGTCGATTTCGACTACCTGTAATTTCTCATCATTTGCTGACGCCGAGATAAGTACATTCCCTTTTACGTCTGTGACCTGGCTTCCCCCGGTAAATGTAAGCGGTTTTTTGCCTCCTCGTTCTTCCGTTCCGGTTCGGTTTGATGTGATCGTGTATATGCGATTCTCGATAGACCTGGTCTGCATCGCTTTCTGGCAGTAAGGAAGGATTAGATTAGCCGGTTGGACGACAATATCCGCACCCGCTATCGTTAAAATTCTTGTCAACTCCGGGAAAAACCAGTCAAAACAGATTATCATCCCCACCCGCGCAGAGCCAATATCAACTACATCAGGCAATTCCGATCCTGGTGTGAACCAGAGTGTTTCCTCGTGAAAAAGGTGAATTTTCCGGTATTTGGACACCATCCCGGAACCGTTGACCATAACCGCCGTGTTAAAAATGTCTTTCCCGTCTTTTTCAGCCAACCCCGCAACGATGTGAGCGTTTGACTTGTTCGCAATTTTGATAAGCCGGTCCGTAGACGGACCACCGGGAACCGGTTCGGATAGATCACGGACTTCTTTTTGTGAAACAAATTGATAGCCTGTGGTGCATAATTCGGGAAGTACAAGCAGGTCGAACGATTCGCGGTCTGCCACTTCTTCGATAGTATCGAGATTACTCGAAACTACGCCGAAGACGGGTTCAAATTGGAAAAATCCCGCTAACATATAGTGGAGTTCTTTTATTGTTGAACAACAAGTTACATCGTTTATATTCGATAACGGTTGAGGTCGTTATCCGATAGCGGTTCGACTGTAAAAACTTGTGCGGAACCGGCTCCTTTCTTTCCTGTCCACCATTTAATGTCGACTGAACCGGCGTCTCTTCTTTTGCTGTACCGGGCGGTAAGACCTCCGGCAAACATCTTACTTTTTTCGCTCATATCACCGAACAGATACGTAAACGTACTGCTGTATCCCTTAACCGTGAAAACGGGTGTTATCTTATCGCAAAGCGCCTGAAGAATCTTGTTCTCTTTTTCTGTTCTGCCTGAAATAATTTTTGTACCGTCTTCAAGCCTGAAATGGCGCCCATATTTCAATTTGGAGACGATCTTTATCGAATCTTCCCCATGGTCAAAAGCGTCCCGAAGGCGTCTGGAAAACGATTCATCGGTCAGCATACAGCCGCCTGCCGGTGTTGGATAACCGGATATTCCGAATTCTTCCGCTAACTTCATCTGGGGTTTCCTGCTCCGTCCCTGGAAATCAAGAAGTTTATCTCTTGAGATATTGCCTTCTTTTTCCGGGATGGTAGCTTTCAACAGTTTTCCGGACAGAGGGCGCAAAAGTCTCCCCTCAAGCCCCGATTCTACTTCTATATCTTTCAACGCCCTGCTGTGTTGGGACATCGGGCGTTGACCCAGGACTTCACCGGTAAACACAACTTCGGCTCCGATTTCTTCCATCTTGGATTTGGCTTTTTTGAGCATATAAATCCTGCAGTCGATGCATATATTCATATTCTTGCCGCGACCATGAGGAGGATTTTTGACAAGGTCTATATAATCCTGCCCTGCGTATACTCTTTTAAATTCTGAACCCAGGTTGGATTTTTTGCTTGTCGTCGTACATTTGCTGTCCCCGGAGCAGTTACAGAACGGGGTTTCCACATTTACCGCCGTCACCTCATAACCCATGTCGGACATGACACGAACCGCAAGCGTACTGTCAAGCCCGCCCGAAAGCAAGCCTATCGCTATTTTCTTTCCGTTATTGCCGTTTGAACTTTTCACTTCGTTTCCCTTTCAAAACGTGTATGCCAATTCATAAACCACATTATTTATTTTTGTTGTATTTAAAAGTGGTGTAATTTTACCAATTTATTTGAAAAATAGCAACTATTATTTCGCTTGACAGTTTATTAATTATCTGTTAATTTAAAGTTTATTTTGTATTAATATAACTTTTGGACTTTTCTTTGCCAACCACCGACTCCCACATTGTACTACAAGTTCTGGACGGGGACCAGAACGCCTTTTCTGTGCTTTTAAAAAGATACAGGGGAGCTATTTATGGTTTAATTTACAAAATGGTTCAGGACAAAAGTGATACAGAAGACCTTGTCCAGGAGACATTTATCAAGGCGTATTCCGCATTGAAATCATTTAATGCAGAATATGCCTTTTCTACCTGGCTGTTCAAAATCGCCTCGAACAATTGTATCGATTTTCTCAGAAAGAAACGACTGCAGACAACTTCTATTGATAAACCGACCGATTCTAAGGACGGAACCGTTACCAAGGATTTTCCCGACCCGATAATAAATCCCGAAATGCAGCTCATCGAAGCTGAAAAACGGTCAATTATCGATAGGGCAATTGATAACCTTCCGAAAAAATACAAGATCGCGATCGTAATGCGCCATAAAGAAGAGAAATCATACGAAGAAATATCCGAGATTCTGGATATTCCTCTCGGCACCGTAAAAGCGCGTATTTTCAGGGGGAGAGAAAAGCTCAAGAAGTATTTGAAAGACCAATTGTAAGCATGGAAACAACAGATAACGATGACGTATTTCACGTCCCGATAACCGACGAATTAGATCTTCACACTTTTCAGCCTTCGGAAATCAAATCAGTAGTGGAGGAGTATCTTTACGAATGTCAAAAAGAGGGAATTACAAG
>JADFON010000370.1 GCA_022562855.1 Candidatus Zhuqueibacterota bacterium
CACCGACAAAAAAGTTGTTGTCTAAAGAAGAGGTGGAAAAAAGGTGGGCAGAAATGCTCAAAAAGAAATGACGGCTTAAGAAGTAAATCTTCTCCTATTATTCTTACCGTTTTTTTGGTTGTAATTTTTGATAGATCTCACAACAGGAATTTCGATGTGCATCTCCTCAACTTCCTCTATCTGCGGATTATAGAGTATTTTCTCACTTTTTAAAACCGGTGATACATATGGGGCAATAATTTTCTTTTCCCTGATTACAGGCTTAAAAGATACACCACTTTTTCTGCCTTCGAATTTATCGGTTTCTATAGCTGATTGTTCATTTTCTTCATCGTCAATTTCAATCGCCTCATTGAGAAGATCGTCTATTGCTTTTTGATCAAGAATCTCAGCCATTTCATTCCCATATGTATTATTATTCGAATTCCTTATACCATATGTAGTATAATTTACTTCCAAAAGTTGATGTTTCCAAAGACTTTGTTACTTTTGTGACGTTTTGCGAATATGATAGCAATATCGATAATAAAAAGAATTTGGATTTGGAAAAAAGATAAATAATAGGAGGAGGTATAAATGCCAAAAGATATCTTCTTTGCAGGTGCGTTAATGCTCTTGATGGCGGCAACACGCTAATCTTTTACGGAGGATATATTATTCGGACAAAAAAGTACAATATTACACTTGAGGAAAGAATACACGAAAACTATCCGTTGAATAACGGAGACTCTGTTCGGTCAATAATGTTAATGGTGATATCCGGGTGGATTGCGTTGTGAACCGGGAGGATGTTTACGATATTAGAACACCAAACGGAAGCGTTGCTTGTTTACATACCGGAACACGGCAAAGTCGATATTGAAACCAGATGCAGATCAAGACAATTACGTTTGGATTTTTTATTTCTATAAAAGAGATACGCGGGAGCGAAATCGGTTGTCTATTCGTATCTACAGAGGAAAAATCAATAGTGGAGGCGCTTCGTTATCTGCCGGGAATGCTAACGGGAATGTGAATTTGAGGTCGAAATAGCTTAAGTTCAACAAACTATAAACCTAAAAACCTCGTCTCCAAACAGGATGGGGTTTTTGTTTTGATTGTCTTTTAATTTATGGACTAAAATCTTACACCAAGGCTAAACCGTAAAAGTTTATAATTGAAATCGGTACCAATAGGAAAAGCAAAGTTATCGTCTTTATTATATGATTGCATGCTTTGAGAATATCTGAAATCAAAAGCAAAAGTCAGCGGACTATTAGCAGCAGAATATTCAAAGCCGACTCCAAGGATAATAGCCCAGGTAGTTGATTTCAAAAGCTCAGAAGTATCTGTTACATCCAATCCTAAAAGCTCGGTTACAAACGGTTTTTGTTTTGCACTGACTAAAAATGACATTTCAGGACCAGCAGACAGATAGTAGTTGCCAAAGTGATATTTGTAAAGGACCGGTAAAACAATAAAAGCATTAGAAAATTCCGATTCTCTCTATGTTCCTATAACGTCCTGATCTTCATGTTTAAATTTGTCTCCGGTAGTCATGTAAAGCAGTTCGATTGAATAGGTCAAATTCCCAAGAAATGGACGGTCTAAAGTAATTCCTGCCAGGAAACCCGAAGTAAAATCGTGAGAACCGCCTCTAAAATCAGCAGGATCAGGTTCCATAATATGCGTGCCCAGGGTATAGCCGACTCTTATTCCAAACCTGTTCTTTTTTTCTTGCGTTCCGGCAATACTTGTTGATAGCAGCAACATCGCCCATAAGATAGTAAAAACTAATAGCTTGCGATACATAGATTTCTCCGAACGAATTATTTGCTTAAAGAATGTGAAGTTACATAGGTAATGTGAAATGGAGTGAACAAATTACAATCGAAAACGTAAAATTGCCGATAAATATCCCAACTTGGCTTTGAAGATACCTATTGAACAGAATTATTGCAAGAAATTATTATTACCTTAAGATTAATATGTCCTGTAGAATCCAATGCAACTACGCTATGCACTATCCAATAGCACTACAAATACCTTTCAAATATTCACTATTATTTTTATATTTAGGAGTATATTTTTTAGCAAAGGATATTTGTATTTGACATATGACCGATACATATAAAAAAATAAGCGAATTGCTGAAAGAGCGAATACTTGTCATTGATGGTGCGATGGGGACACTCATACAGCAGCAGAATCTTGGCGAGCAAGATTTTCGGGGTGGCTTGTTCAAAGATCATTCTCAGGATTTAAAAGGAAACAATGACGTCCTGAGCTTAACCCAGCCCGAACTAATCAAGAATATTCACAAAGAATATTTAGCTTCAGGCGCCGATATAATTGGGACAAATACCTTTAATGCCAACCCTGTTTCACAGGCAGACTATAAACTTGCAGATATGGCAGAAGAGTTTAATGTCGTCTCGGCGCGAATCGCAAAAGAAGTTGCAGCGGAATTCACCAGGAAAAATCCCAACAAACCCCGGTTTGTTGCCGGTGCAATTGGTCCCACAAACCAGACCCTGTCTATTTCGCCGGATGTAAACGACCCAGGATACAGAACGATCACATTTGACGAGTTGTCGGATGCATATACACAACAGATCAGGGGTCTTGTCGAGGGCGGTGTCGATATTTTATTGGTTGAAACAATATTTGATTCCCTAAACGGTAAAGCAGCTCTGTACGCAATACAGGAATATTTTCGGAATTCAAAAATATCCTTACCGGTTATGATTTCCGGGACAATTGTTGACTTGAGCGGAAGAACATTAACCGGGCAGACAACGGAAGCATTCTGGATTTGTATGTCACATATGAATAATTTATTAATCTCAGGCCTGAATTGCGCACACGGGT
>JADFON010000371.1 GCA_022562855.1 Candidatus Zhuqueibacterota bacterium
GGGGGTTTGATGACATCGACAGCGAATTCATCGCATTTCTATTAAAAAGAGGTACTGACAAAGCATTCGCATTTAGTATACTTTCCAATAATATTGGTGGAATTGAACAACGCACCGGTCCTTCTGAGTCGCCAAATGGAATCATCAGCGCTCACGATTTTTATACCGGTTTCACTTATTCTCAGAAAATAAATAGCAACCTGCAAGCAGGGATTACCGGAAAGTATCTTTACCAAAAACTTTTCTTCGATTCAGCTTCCGGATTTTCTGTAGATATTGGCGCTCAATACAAATTGGAAGAAAAGAAATTACAATTTGGTATATCCCTGAAAAACATTGGTCGGATGGGAGCATTTCTTAAAGACAAACCTACAATGCCGGCGCTTCTACAGGCTGGAACCGGATATACGATTTCACGGTCCGATCACGATCTCACGCTTATTGGAGAATATGAGGTGCTGTTCAATGGAAATAACAGCGCCCGTTTCGGATTAGAGTATGAGTATTACGGAAGATACAGTTTCCGTGCCGGATATCTTACCGGCTTTGAAGACCGGGGAATAAGCATAGGTACCGGCATAGCTCTTCAACGTTTTGTCCTTGACTATGCTTTCCTGCCTGACGTAACCGCTTTCGGCAATCAGCACATATTTTCGCTCCGTATGAAAATTTGACAAAACACGGAAAGTCTATCGCAATCCATCAGTCAAAATTATAACGGAACTCTATGGTAGAGTTCCGTTATAATAAGCAATAAAACCTATAAAAATTTACTTGGAAGAAAGAATTTTATACATACCCGTTCCACATACGGAACAGGTCCCTTTCATCGCAGGCCGACCATTCTTCATGGTCACTTTTTCCGCCTTAGTCATTTCTCTTTTTGACTTACATTTAACACAATATCCTGTCTCTGCCAAAACGTTCACCTCCTTAATAAAAGAACATTATTTTGTGCTTGTTATCAGCTTGATTATTGTACAAATTTAATATTGAAAAGTCAATAAAAAAAATAATCTCTAAGCATATTTTAACAAGTCGTCCAAATCGAAGATTCCCCGTTCAGGCATTGTATAAAGAAGATTCAGAAAGATTTGTGCACAGGCTGCTGCGTCAGAACCGGCACGATGAGGCTTTTCATTGGTCAATCCCAGTACTTTTGTCATGCTTTTTAAACTGAACCGTTTCAAACCGGGACAAAACCGCCTGCTCAATTTATAAGTACACAGAACTTCGTTACTAAGTTTATCCCTGCCCATTGCTTTCAACTCGGCGTTTATAAATCGGATATCAAACGGGGCGTTGTGCGCAATTAAGACTGAATCACCAATGAATTCAAGGAAAGAAGGGAAGATTTGCTCCAGATCGGGCGAATTATTTACCATTTCATTCGTAATACCGGTTAAATTAGTAATATCATAAGGAATATACCGCCCGGGATTGATTAGTGTCTCGAAAATATCGGTAATTGCTCCTCCACAGATTTTCAAGGCGCCGATCTCGGTAATCTTATCCTTCTGTGAATTGGTTCCGGTGGTCTCTACATCCAACGCCACAAATGTTGTATTAACTAATTTTTTGAATTTTTCTCCCTTATCCGATAACGCTACTTTATTTCGCACCAAAGTAAATCTTTTGTCCGAGAGTATCAAAGGCAGCATTATTTTTCTCAGTTGTGAATTGGACCCGGAATTGATTCGAAATACCACGGATGCTATATCGTCCACAGAAACACCCCTTGGAAAAGCAGAAATAAAATGAAATATCCGGCTTTCAATCATCTATCTATAGAATGTAAAATGAAATAATAAATAACATCTTATAAGCGGAGGATTACCATAAGTCGGTTGACCGGTCAGGCACATAAGTTTAGGGGACGTTTAAATAGAAATCCATTTTAAGTGAAAAGATCAAAACGTTTTGAAACAATAATCATTCACTACCAGGATTCCGGTGGTATTTCCGATATTTTTTGCATCAATTTCCGGTGGATGCTTCCATTGGTTGCAAGCAGATCGAGCGATGTGATTTCGAATTGTTTGCCCGAAAAGGTCGTTACTTTTCCGCCTGCCTCTTTTACAATCAGAGTTCCCGCGGCAACGTCCCATGGGTGAAGTTTTAGCTCCCATAACCCGTCAAAACGTCCTGCGGCTACGTATGCCAGGTCAAGGGCGGCTGAACCGTCCCGCCGCACCGCCTGGGCTTTCAGAATAAGATGATTAAACAACCCAAGGTTGGTAACCTGTCCTTCCCTGATATCGTAGGGAAACCCGGTCACAAGGAGCGATTTTTCAAGGTCTTTTTCTTCGGACACGGTTATTGGTTTATTATTCAAGAAAGCGCCTTTGTCCCGGATTGCAGTAAATAATTCTTTTCCCCAGGGGTCGTAAACAACTCCCACGGTTCTAACGCCGTCAACCAGCAAAGCAATGGAAACTGAGAAACACCGGTATCCATGAGCGTAATTTGTGGTTCCATCAAGCGGATCGATTACCCACATGTGCCGGTTTTCATCTATCTTCTGATTCCCTGATTCTTCCGCAAGGAAACCGTGGTCCGGAAATACTTCCTTTAGAATTTTAAGTATGCACTCTTCGGCTTTTTTGTCTGCCTCGGTTACCAGATCTATTCTGCCCTTAAACTCGATTTTTATTTTGCGGTCGAGATAGTTCATCAGAATACCGCCTGCTGCCCGGGAGGCTTCTACAGCCTTTTCAAGGTACAAGTTGAAATCGTCTTCAGGTGAATTAGATGATAAAGAGGACATAGACATAACCCGTTGTGCTATTAGATTTGATACATAATGAGCATTTTTATTATGGT
>JADFON010000372.1 GCA_022562855.1 Candidatus Zhuqueibacterota bacterium
CAGAAAGCGCCAGATCATTTATAAAGTCTCAAGGTGCTGGGAAAAAGGTGCGGCAAGGTCAGGGAGGACTAACCATAAATCATGTAATGAGAAGTGGGCACTCTATTGACGTGACTTTGTACGGTCTTTGGCGTGAAATGTTCAATCCGATACCGGGACGAATTATCGACCTTGGCAGGAACGGTATAGGTTCAAGATTTACTTTTAACTATATTTCTTCGTCGGATTCTCCAATTTCCCGGTGGACGGTTGGCTTTGATTACGAAATACAAAATGATAAAAGAAAAGAGTTTGAAAACGATGGAATAACTGGTCCCCAAATTGGCTTGATACGGGATGAAGATATTCTGGATAGCGTTCAAAAAGGCACTCAATTAATTGACCAGGAAGAGAAAGTATCCGGAATAGGACCGTTTATTGAATTGGAATACGAATTGAATCCGCGGTTATCTTTTACGATAGGAGCCAGATTTGACCGTTATGATTTTGAAGTAAAAGATAAATTTGTAAATGGAAATGAAGACAATTCAGGTTCAAGAAAGATGCAGCAAGTTAGTCCGATGGCATCTTTACTTTATAAAATTGATGATCTTTCGAGCGCTTATGCAAATGTAGCAACAGCATTCCAATCACCCACTACTACAGAGCTTGGAAACCGGCAGACAAGCGAAGGGGGATTCAATCCCGGCTTGCAGCCGGAGGAAATAAGGAGTTTTGAAATAGGCTTGAAGGGATATATCCCTAAATATTTTCTCTTATACGATATTGCGGGTTATATATCGAGGATCAATGAAATGCTCATTCCATTCCAAATCGAGGATCCTTCCAGTGAAGAAGTCTTCTTTCGAAACGCAGGAGAAGCACGCAATAGCGGAATAGAATTCAGGCTGCAATGGGATCAGCTTGAATGGATTCAGGCATCAATAGCCTATACCCATATGAATTTTAAATTTGAGGATTTTCGATTAGAGTGTCCGGACGGCACATGTCAATTAAAGGGAAATAAAATTCCCGGCGTCCCTCCGAGTAACCTGTTTTTGGATGCAACGTTTAGCCATCCATCCGGTTTTTATGGCTCGGTAGAACTGAAGTGGACGGACGAGTTTTTTGCAAACGATTTTAACGGGGACCCGGCAGATTCGGAAGCAGATAAATCTCAATACTTGAACGACTCGTATTTTACCTTTGACGTCCGCCTTGGAACCAGCTTAGAATATCCGTCATTTACCGCGAATATATTTCTCGGTGTGGATAATTTGTTCGGCGAAAGATACAACTCTTCGGTCGTCCCGAATGCATTTGGGGGGAGGTTTTTTGAGCCGGCGCCCGGCAGAACATGGTACGCCGGAATTATGGTGCCTATTTCAGTGAAATGATTCCTATTACAGACTAATAAATCTTTCTATTTGTTTAGAAATTCAATTTTTTTCAAAAACGATTTTCCCGTTGACAATGGTATAGAGTACTTCGGTATCGACAATGTTGTTCACCGGAATTGAGAGAATGTCCTGTGAAAGGACAACCATGTCTGCAAGTTTTCCTTCGGTTATCGAGCCTTTTATATCTTCCTCGAATACGGCATAGGCGTTTGTTATGGTGTAAGCTCTAATCGCTTCTTCCACCGTTATTTTTTGTTCAGGAAACCAGCCTTCAGGGTTTTTGCCGTCGGTTGTCCGTCTTGTTACCGCCGCGTCAATTCCTTTTATCGGGTCGAGAGGCGCAACTGTCCAATCCGACCCGAATGTCATGGTCACGCCGTTGTCGAGAAACTGTCTGAACGGATACGTCGTTTTGCTCCGCTCATATCCTATCCGTTTTTCGATAAACCTGCCGTCGTCGATTGCATGATACGGCTGTACGGAGGCTATGACGCCGAGCTTTGCAAACCGCTCAAAGTCTTTTGGATGGATATGCTGAGCGTGTTCTATCCGTATCCTTCGGTCTCCCGGACCGTTTTCCTGAATGAGTTCCTCAATAATATCCAGTATAATGGAATTTGCCCTGAAACCGATGGCATGGATTGCCAGATGGAGACCCGCCTTGTCGGCTTCGAGCATATTTTTCTTCAGTATTTCCGGTTGGGTCATGAATATGCCGCGTGTGGACGGGTCTTGCACGTATGGGTCAAAAAACAGCGCGGTGCTCGATCCTACAGAACCGTCCACATACTCTTTGAGACCCCCTATTTTGATCCAGTTTTTGTTGTTCATGTTTTTCATTATTCCAAGATCTGCCAGACTCTTCCACTGTATCAGGGGGATATGACCATTTATTCTGAGGGTCATTGTGCCGTTTTCTATCAATTCCTGGTAAATAGTAAAAGCGGTGGGGGTTAAATTCATATCCTGGATACTGGTTACACCTACCCTTCGCGCTTCCTCCATTCCGGCTTCTATTGCCTGTCTGATTTCAGCTTTTGACTGGGAAGGTATTATTCTTTGAACGATATCCTGTGCTGCGTCTTTCAAAACTCCCTCTGGCTCACGCGAACCCGGTTTCCGGACTATTACACCACCCGGCGGGTCGTTTGTCCGGGAAGATACTCCTGCCATTTGCAGAGCGAGACTGTTCGCCACAGACATATGACCATCATATCTCGTTACGAATACGGGTCTATCGGGTACATATTTGTCGATAAGTTCAGCAGTAGGCAGGTTTCCACCTTGCCAGTTGTCATGGTCCCATGTACCGCCTGTGATCCATGCCCCGGGCGGAAGTTCCTTAGATTTTTCTGCAAGTCTCTGTCCAAATTCTTCTTCATCCTTTGCATCTTTCAGATGAACCTCTGTCAACCAATTGCCTCCCCTAAC
>JADFON010000373.1 GCA_022562855.1 Candidatus Zhuqueibacterota bacterium
TGAATTGAGCCGAGGGTTGCTGAAAGAGAGTTTCGCTTATTGTCAGCTTAATCGGAACTTCTCCAGGATCGTCGAAATCAATGCCGTTGTACAGGGCAAGTGCATTATCGATTTTGTCCATTTGGAGGTATAGCAATGCAAGATGGGTACGCGCCCTGTTAGCTGTTACGTCTTTGTTTAGTACGTCTATATAAGCAACCTCTGCTGCCCGGGGGTCTCCCATGCTTTCATTCAACATGCCTACGGTTATACCAAGGTTCACTATTCCAGGATTTTCTTTCCAATATTCACCGAAGTACTCCAACCCTTCGATAACCATGCTGTTATTTATGAACAACTCGGCTACAACCTCACACGATTGCTGTGCTTCACCGGAGTTTTTGATGTAATTTATCGAAATGTTCTTTGCAATATTGGTTTTTTTCTGCTTTAGTAGAGCATCAATCAATGCTCTGTAGTATTCGGGTTTATCATTTCCATTGCTAATAACCGATGTGAGAACATTTTCAAGGCGGCTGTATAATGGGGGACGGCTCTGCGAATAAATTTGTGTTACAATGCCAATTGTCCTGTCGTGAGTCGGGTTTAGCTCGAGATACTTTTCATATATCGCAGCTCCCATACCATAATCACCAGTTTTGAAAATGTACAGATCGCCAAGTGTTTTGAGTATTACAGGATTCTCGGGATCAATTTGGGAGGCGCGCATCAATTCTTTAATTGCCTCCTGCGTGTTTCCCTGGATATCGAGCAGTAAACCGTTTTTGAAATATTCATATGCTCTCCTGTTAAAATCCCGATTCTGAGCGATAAGTAATCCGGGAGATTGCAAGAAGAAGACAAATGCAATAATCAGGTAGAATATTTTTGCCGAAACATTTTTAAAATTCCCGGCATTTTTATAAAAGCTTTGCACACTTTGCCTTTCAGTTCCGACTGCAAAAAAGGAGTACTAATAAGCATAATAATATATTATTTTTACCGAAAGTAATCAAGACAATTCTTATTGGAATGTTCGTTAATTCTCTACAATAAATTGAATTTCCAGCAAGAAAATATTGAACGGGCTATTCCTGTTTTTGCATGACCCTTTTTATTAACTCATTATTCAATATAATTGAGATAATACACGAATCTTACCAGGTTTCAAAGAGGAAAATCGTAATATTCTTAAAGGACTTACGGTGATTAGCGCATTATGTCATTGTAGGTGATGACCACCATCAATACCAGGAGCAATGCAAGACCAATTTGTTGAATTACTATTTTCAGTTTGATCGGAAGTTGCCTTCTTACCAGAGCCTCTATCGAAAATATCATAAGGTGACCCCCATCGAGAACGGGAATCGGCAGGAGGTTCATAAATCCCAGACTGATACTGAGAACTGCCATAAACGATAAGAGCGGTAACAAGCCGCGTTTCCGAAAATCATCCGTCATTTTAGCGATCATTACCGGACCGCCAAGAGCTTTTATGGATTCTTGACCTGTGAAAAGGGATTTAATCGTACCGGCGATTAAAGCGGTAATCTCTGCGGTTTGCCTGAAACCGATTCCTATGCTTGCAAATATTCCCACATATTGCCACTCATACTGTGGTGATGAAATTCCTATTCCAAGTATACCAACCTCCTCATCCACGGTATCGGTTGGATTATCCTGTTTTGCAAGGGTCACTTGTTTAGAAATGATTTCATTATCTCTTTGAATTTTCAATGTGACTGTTTCAAGAGGACGCGACCTTATCAATTCTGTCATTTCACTCCACGATTGTACTTCTGTGTCATCGATAGACAGAATAAGGTCACCAGGCATCAGACCAGCCTCTTGTGCAGGCAAACCCTCAGTAATACTGCCAACCATTGATCGATTGTATATGGTGAAGTTAGCCAATATTGTAAAGAGAAATATCGCAAGCAGAAAATTCGCCAACGGTCCCGCAAATAACACAAACATACGGGTAGGAATCGATTTTGACATAAATTCCCACGGTTCTCCTTTTATTCCTTCGGGGTCAAGCGTCTCGTCAACCATTCCTGCCATCTTGCAGTAGCCGCCTAAAGGAATCAGTTGAAGGCAGTAATCAGTGTCGCCGATTTTTTTCCCAAAGAGACGCGGCGGAAATCCAATCGAGAACCGTAGTACACGAATCCCTGATAGTTTTGCTGCAAGGAAATGTCCTAATTCGTGAAAAAACACCAATACGCCAAGGACACTAATAAAAGTGACTATTTTAATCAGTATATCAATCATGCCATTACCTTTTCTTGGGTAACACTGCGAGCCCACTTATCTGCATCCATGTAATCTTGAATGGTGGGTTTATGTGTTATTTTATGATCTTGAAGTGTACGGTCAATTAGTTCCGGAATTTCAGTAAATTTTATTTTTCGATTCAAAAAAAGTTCCACAGCGACTTCGTTAGCGGCATTCATTGCCGCCGGAGCTGTCCCACCGGCTTCTAATGCTCTATATGCTATATTCAGACAGGGAAACTTTTCTTCATCAGGAGGTTCAAATGTTAATTTCATTCTTGAAAAAAATGAAATGTTGTCAATCTTACCCGGAAACCTGTCCGGATACGTCATCGCAAATTGCACTGGAATTTTCATATCGGGGATACCCATTTGTGATTTAATGGATCCATCAATAAATTCTACCATTGAGTGAACTATGGATTGCTCGTGAGTTACCACGTCGATTTTTTCGGGCTGGATTCCAAAAAGCCAGTGAGCCTCTATTACTTCCAAGCCTTTATTCATCAGAGTAGATGAATCGATAGTAACTTTGTTCCCCATTTTCCAATT
>JADFON010000374.1 GCA_022562855.1 Candidatus Zhuqueibacterota bacterium
ATGGCGCTAGATATTGGAGCGCTTGTCGCCTGGACAAAATTCAGGGGCGAAATTGAAGACCGGCTAAAGGCGGTCCTCAAGGAAGTGCAAGAATCGAACGGTGATATAATCCTGTTTATCGATGAGCTGCACACCGTTGTCGGCGCGGGAGCTGCCGAGGGAGCTATGGATGCATCCAATATGTTGAAACCCGCTCTTGCCAGGGGTGACCTTCGGTGTATCGGCGCAACAACCCGAAGTGAATACCGAAAATATATAGAAAAAGATCCTGCGCTTGAGCGGAGATTCCAACCGGTAAACATTTCCGAACCGGGAGTCGAAGACACAATTTCGATACTCCGCGGTTTGAAGGAACGGTATGAAATCCACCATGGTGTGCGTATTAAAGACAGGGCTTTGATTCAGGCAGCAGTCCAGTCCGACCGTTACATCACGGACAGGTTTCTACCGGATAAAGCAATCGACCTGATAGATGAAGCAGCGGCTAAATTGAGAATCGAGATCGGAAGCGTTCCGGTGGAGCTTGATGAGATCGAACGGAAAATAAAACAGCTTGAAATTGAAAGGGAAGCTGTCAAGAAAGAAAAAGATACAAAATCGAAAGAACGGGTTAAAGAGATTGTAAAAGAACTGTCGACTCTCCAGGAAGAAGCTAATTCTCTCAGAGCACATTGGACTAATGAGAAAGAGATGATTGGAGAGATCGGAGGCTTAAAAGAGGCGATAGAAATTGCAAAACATGAAGAATCGAAAGCCGAACGCGAAAGTAATTATGAGCGAGCCGCAGAATTGAAATATGGAACAATCCACAGCCTTGAAGATAATCTAAAAAAGGCAAACGCGAAACTGGTCGAGATACAAAAGGACAGAATCCTTCTTAAAGAGGAGGTCGATGAGGATGATATTGCGGAAATAGTTGCAAAGTGGACAGGAATTCCGGTGACGCGGATGGTAGAAACGGTACGTGAAAAATTCCTTAAAATCGAAGAAAGGCTCCACACGAGAGTAATCGGGCAGGATGAGGCTGTTTCTGCAGTGGCAAATGCCGTACGCCGGTCACGAGTTGGACTGCAGGAGACCGAACGTCCAGTCGGATCATTCATTTTTATGGGCAGTACCGGTGTGGGTAAAACGGAACTTGCGAAGGCGCTCGCCGAGTTTCTGTTCGATGATGAACGTGCGATGGTCAGAATCGACATGTCGGAATACATGGAACGTCATTCTGTTTCTCGTCTTATCGGCGCGCCTCCCGGATATATCGGTTACGAAGAAGGCGGTCAACTCACCGAAGCGGTCCGGCGAAAACCGTATTCGGTCGTGTTGTTAGATGAAATCGAAAAAGCACATCCGGACGTTTTCAATCTCCTGCTGCAGGTTCTCGATGACGGAAGGTTGACCGATAATAAAGGAAGAACGGTCAACTTCAAAAATACGATAATCATCATGACCTCTAATATCGGATCTTCGTTTATAATGGAAAAAGTGACGCAGATTGTCGATTCGGATATGAACGAAATATATGGCGAAATAAGGGTTGAACTGTGGAAACAGCTTCGCCGGAAAATTAGCCCGGAATTTCTCAACCGGATCGACGAGATAATATTATTCCGGTCTCTGACCCGTGAACAACTAAAGAAAATAGTTGATATACAGTTCTCACAATTGCAGAAACTTTGCGAAAAATCGGGGATTCATCTTGAACTGTCCGACAGCGCGTATGATTATCTTGCTGACGCTGGATACGATCCGGCGTTTGGCGCGCGTCCATTAAAAAGAGTGTTACAGAAAAAAATTGCGGATCCGATAGCAATGAAGGTATTAGAGGATGACCTTGGAAACGGCGACACAGTGTATATTGACGTTAAAAACGGCGGTCTTGATTTTTCGGTAAAAAAATAGTGCATTTTAGTAAGTGAATTTGTAAATTCTTCTGAAACTATACCGTGTTCACCGAAGTACAATAGCATTACCTATTAACAAACAAAAAAATAATTATTATAACGTTCGTCAATAATTACAAAAATCGTCACCCTGTGCATGTCCACCTGAGAAGGGTTGGCTTGGCAAATTTCAGGGTATAAGCTGAGATTGTACGGGAGGTACTGTAAATGAGGAAAATCAATCCGGTCGTTATCGGTGGAGCTTTTATCGCAATCATATTGGTGGTGTGGTTTATGTTTGGAGGTGAAAATTTATCGGAAAAAGAACTCTTTGACCTGGCGCAGGTCTTATACGGCGAAGAAAAATTTGATGAAGCAATTGAGCCGTATAAAAAAATTATAAGTGATTTCCCGGATGGTGAAAACCGTATTAAGGCAATTTTTATGCTTGGATTTATGTATGCGAATTCACTTCAGGATTACACGCAAGCGGAAGTGTATTACAACATGGTGCTCCAGGAATATCCGGATCACGAACTTACTCCCTCCGCCCGATTTGAAATTGACAATCTCGGCAAGGACATTTCTGAATTTGAGAGCCTTTTCCAGGTACCGCCACAGGATACGACAACCAAGAAAGATGACGGCAAAAATTAGCGAAAGCGATTAGGTATTCGTTGCAGTTTTATAATTTTTTGAATTTATTATGCCGGAATTATTTCAATGTGGAATTATTTCGGTTTTTATTTTCTGCAAAAGAATTAGGAACTCGAACTGCTTATGCGACTCGATATGATTCATTCTGCAATTAACCGCAAAACCCACCGGTTATTTACGTTAGCCCCCCATCGTATTATCGGTAGAAATAGACTCATTATGTGTCTAACGTTCATTTTATGCGCGATTACGTCAATTCTTTTCGCAT
>JADFON010000375.1 GCA_022562855.1 Candidatus Zhuqueibacterota bacterium
TCATGCAGGAGGGTAAACGACCAAGCCGCCCTTGAATCTCGGTCGTTTATTACTATAAATGGGGCAAGGCTATCGGCAATTGTAAAACCGCGAAACGTCTGAGTATCAATCTCGGTGTGGTAGCTTCCTAGATCACCTTTGAGTATGACAAAAATAATAAGTTATTCAATAGAATATGCAGCTCATTAGCACCATCTACTCTAAAAAAATTTGAAGGAAAACCATTATATGATATTCTCAAGTGGTTTCACCTCAAAATGTACAATTACACTACAACCAAAAATGATTAATGAAACCACACATTTGAACTTATTTTCCAACTAATCTTAGTCTGGATGTGAGTAACTGTGCTCCAACATAAGGCAATACTCATTTAACAGGTATCCTTGGGATCAGCTCATCGCGCATGGCGGCGTGATAGGCGAAGCTTGCCATGACAACCGCATTTATCTGCAAATCCCTTGGCAGGACATGGTCAAAAAAGTCAACATTGCCGTGCCAGGTACGCGCCCGGTAGTCGATCCTGTCCTGGATAAATTGAAATCCCGGCAGACCGGCTTCGATGAATGCCACATGGTCGGTCCCGGTGTTGCTGTAGTTCGAAAGTGTTTCGATCCTGAGATCATAAAACGGTTTCATCCATTCCGAAAAAATCGGAATGACCAGCTTGTTTCCCTGCAGATGAACACCCCTGAACTGCCCGGTGCCGTTGTCCATGTTAAAATACACGGACAGCTTTTCATGATCGGGTAATGTTCCGTCATCCGGGTTGCCAAAGTGTTTTCGCACATACCCGCGCGACCCGCGCAGACCGCCTTCTTCATAACTCCATAACGCCGCGCGTATCGTTCTGCGGGGCTGGACGCCGACCGCTTTGAGAATCCGCATCGCTTCCAGGACGACGCTTGAACCGCTTGCGTTATCGTTTGCTCCCGTCCCGGTATGCCATGAATCGAGATGCGCGCCGATCATAACGACCTCGTCACTCAAATCCGAACCTCGGATTTCGCCGAGAACGTTGTATTCCTGCGTATCGCTCTCATCGAGACTGACGCGGAGTTCGATCTCCATTTCAACCGGGACGCCCTGATCGAGAATTCGGTACATCCTGTTATAATGTTCGGCTGCGATATTGAACGTCGTCAGACTGTTTTGAACCCCTGCAACAGACCGGTCGGTATTGACGCCCGGTTTTCCGGTCGTTATCAGGGTTCCGTCGCTCCCGATGCTCGCCCGTAACACAACCGCAACACCCTCTCGTTTGTAAAATGCTTCCACGTCCGGCGGGCTGACCTCCAGAGGTCTGAAATTCGTCTGACCCGGTTGGTTCCGCCGGTACAGCCCGTAGTTGAGGTCTCTCCCCTCCTGCACGTAGACTGACAGAGACTCTTCCGTATGCCGCAGCGCATCCGGCGTAAAACGCGGACTCACCGGCATTTTCGGTGTGGAGAGTACAATCGTATTGCGCAATTTTCCGCGGTATTTATCAAGATCGGCTTGCGTGTTTATCACCGCAATGACGGCATTGGCATTTACCTTGCCGTTTGTTCCGGGTGAGAACGCAAAAGGATAACCGATGACCATCTGGTAATCGGGTTCGAGCATGTGTATGGAGATATAATCGCTTTCCCATCCGACGCCGTGTTCGCCCCACGGTTCGATAGCGGTATTTGTCAGACTCATCAAGTCCATCTGTTCTTTTGTCCATTTCTGTGCCTGTCTCATGTTCGGTGAACCCGACAGCCGCGGACCGATAACATCGCTGAGATAACTAAGGAACATTGTAACCTGCGACCGTTCAAAACCTTCCTCACGTATCTTCTGCACAACATCCCAATACACCTTCTCCTGTGCGGACAGTATCGAACTAAAAAGTAAAATAGATATGAAAACGACAAGAAATTTTCTGACATTCATTACGGTCTCCCTGAGTTTATTAATTGAAATTTTATGATTTGATAATATAAGCAAAATAATACTTCAAATAAAAGAAGAAACGCTTTCAAATTTCAAATTTACGTTTGGAATTCTAATGAAGCTGGAATAATTTATTCGAGGAAGTCCTTGTTATTTTAGTAGCTTTTTTAAGATTCGTTCATTATATTTTTTATTTCATCATTAAATATCTAATAAATCCTGTGATAAATACTTGCTCGTCAGGTGTCCAAACAATGAGAATTTTTAATTGTAGATTGATTTTTTTGATTATCCCTGTGATATGGCTAAATGCCTTTGATTCTTCGATTTTATTTGCCCAGAAGATCGAGACGATTGACGGTATACGTGTAGTCAGCAACGACAAACCAATGTGGGAAAATGAACCAAAGGTTTCGCTTTCTTTTGTACAGCGTATTGGTGTTCTTGAAAGTAAAGATGAAAATTATATGTTTTATCAACCTTTCGATGTTGCCCTGGATTCCGATGAAAATATTTATGTCCTCGATGGGGGAAATCTCCGTATTCAAAAATTTGATACCAATGGGAAATTTTTAAGTTCATTTGGCAGAAAAGGCTGGGGACCGGCTGAATTCGAATATATTGAAAGATTTGATATAGCAAAAAACGGCGATTTATATGTTGGAGATCGCAACAAACGGTTGATGATCGTTATAAATCAAGATGGCAAAGAAGTAAGAAGATTCAGGTTTGAAAAACAGGTGCCGGCTGGTTTTAATATACTTGAATCCGGAGAGATTATAATACAAACACAGGGGGAAGTATCCTTCGATCTTGAATCTCATACGACTACCATAATAGACGTAAGTAAAGAGAGATTAATGCGCAAATTCGATACAAACGGT
>JADFON010000376.1 GCA_022562855.1 Candidatus Zhuqueibacterota bacterium
AGATTGGAGGGAAGAAATCGTAATTCAGGTATATAGATAATACCATATCAAAATGCAGAAATCAATTGCCGGTTTCTGCATTTTTATTTTACGATCCGGGAAACAATTATATGAATGAATCTAATTATCCCTGTCCCTGTACGATAACTATTGAGTCCGGAAATTGAGAAAATGTTCCGAATATCAGCCGGATTCCGTATCCCTGTTATTTTTTAAAAACAATCTAAGTAATACGAAAGATCCTCCGAGCATCCCGGTATACAGGGTGAACGACCTCCAGAGGATTGTATAGGCTCCCGCATAGTCGACAGGAAGCACATTCCCAATGTCTGCCATGACTAAAACGACAAAATACTCCGCTCCTCCCGAAGCTCCCGGTGTAAAAAAGAAGTAAATGCTCAATATTATCAATAACTGAAGATAAATGATCTCCCAAAACGGTGCGTCGATGCCAAGTCCTTTTAACACTAAATAGCCGATTACAAATTTGTTGAAATAGAGAATAGCAGTTAATATAAATCCACCCGCAACTACTTTCTTTTCGTTTTTCAAGTAATTCACCATAAGATCGTGATAATCGTTCACCATTCTCATCAATGAATTCAAAGCCCCTTTTTTATCCAGCCATTTTCTTGTAATCGGAGATAACCGTAAAAGAGTTTGAACACCCGATTCAAGTTTTTTCGGGTTAATTAAGGACAGGATTACCATGAGAAGGATAATTCCAAATAAAAACAAGGTCAGGCTTGAAACAATTTCCAGTGTGAAATTTTCATGCTCCGGTTTTGCAAATAAGTTAATAGCAATAGCGCACACCGGCAGGATGACAATAGTACTGAGAAAACTCAGAAAACTGACAACCGTTGCATCCACAACCGGCATTCCTTCTTTACATAATACATATATCTGCCCAATGCCGCCGCCGGTCTGAGAAGGCGTTACCCCGCCCATAAAAATATTCGCAAGACCTGCCCGTAGACATCCCATATATGATATATCTTTATACACTTTTACAGCAAAAATATAAATCCGCGCCGCGGCAACATTCCAATCGAAGAGGACAAGACCGCACCCAAGGACCAAGTAGAAAATATTGAAATCGAGCAGATGGTTGACGCTCTCAATAACCGAGGACCGTTTAAACACGAAAGCGATTCCTGCTATCGTAAGGACGCCGAAAACGATGATTCCTTTTTTGATTTTCGTAAAAGAAATGTCTGGAGGGGATTTTTTCATTGGCCGCAAAAAATATGATTTAATCGATGTGGAGAAAAATCAAAGATACTTTTCGGAAAAAGCCGGCAAATAAGGGTGGGGTAAAATATTTATCAGCATATGCCTTCTATTAATAAAAACCGCTACATTTGCTGCCACTCGGACAACGGCATGTCTTCGCCAAGTTTTAAAGCGCCGATAGCGCCGGCAAAAACGGGGTCTTCAACAATATTTACGTCGACTTTCCCAAGATTGGCAAGGCTATGCTCGATCAGGTGGGGCATTCCTTTCATTCGGCTTACACACCCGGCAAGGAGCATGTTCTCCTGCAGGTTGGCTTGAAATTCCGGGTCGAATGTTGTAATAAGGTTTCTGAGTGTAGAAACCAATTCAGGGATAATACTCTCGCATGCCTCTTTCACTTCGTTTGTTATGTCACATCTTGTCGGTTTTTCATCGATGATGAGTTCAACCGAGATTTGTTCATTTATGTCGCCTACAAACGCGTATTTATCTTTAAATTGTGTCGCCATTGATTTTGTCAGGTTTGCCCTTGGATACTTCGAACTGAGCAAATTATACAACATATCATCAATAAAGGTGCCCGCTTTAAATGAAGTCTTCTGGTCTGACTCACCCGGTATCGTTCCATGCATCCGGCAGATGTCCATCGTACCTGCCCCTATATCGACAACAAGCGTAAATCCATACATCCCGAGACCATATGCAACAAGAAACGGCTGGGATACGACAAGAACTGAATCAACCAGTCCTTCTGTGGCATTTATGATAGCCTGTTTGTCGTCCACAGACGCTTCAGCAGGAGCCCCGACAACAAGATAAACCTGTTGCTTCTCTTTTGGTTCGGCAAGATATATCATATGCCTGATAAACTCCGCCGGGGCTGCTGATTTGCGTTCAGCGTCTTCCGGTTCCTTTGCATTTGAGGATTTCGAATAAATCACACCCTTCTCGAGAGGATAAAACAAATCCAGCGACATCCGGTTTCTCTGACATTCATCGCCAAAAAGGATCGGTTTTTGATGAAGTTTAAATGAAATCAAGTCTTTTGGCCAACCGACAACACTAGCGGTATTTATCCTGACACCGTTGCTCGTAGCGATAGCGCTTTGTGACGTGCCGAGGTCTAATCCAATGTAAAGAATGCTATCTGATCCGGTTTTCTTTTTTCCGGCTTTTCCTGCAGTGCTGTCTACAGCCATTATATCCTCCAGATTATATTTGGCGGGAATTCAATCTTTCAGGCGGGATCAAAAAAAGTAATTGTTTTACATTTCCAAATCCACAATTGAAGTGGTTTCACCAATCACGTAGTGATGGCTATGCCATTCGAATGAAAAAAGGTAAAAAGAAAGCAGTCCAAATGCAAAACTTTTTTGCGCGTAATGATAATATAGGTTAAATTATGGAAACCATTCCCCATTAATTGCCTTTTTTAATTAATTATTTTTTCATACCTCGCGGGTTCACCACTATTTTTTCTTAAACTATATCGACATCATTATTTTTAGACATACTTTTTTATTAAGTAAAAAAAACTTTTGTGATTTTTGAAAAAGA
>JADFON010000377.1 GCA_022562855.1 Candidatus Zhuqueibacterota bacterium
AATTACGGGGCAGGCCCAATTACGGGGCAGGCCCAATTACGGGGCAGGCAGGCTAAGATCACGAAAGTATTGTTTAACCGGACAGTACTGAATTTTAGTTGAAAAATATACCGGTATTATTGTTTGCAATTATAGATTTAATTGTAGTATTTTATCTACGTGTTTACACTTTTATATACTTTTGGTTTAAAGATTTCTCCGCTTTGCTCAGATTTTTTGTTAAAAAATCTGAGCTTTGGTCGAAATGACAGGAAAGTTTAGTTTAAACCATAATAAAAATGCTCATTATGTATCAAATTTAATAGCACAACGGGTTACTTTATACTTCCCTTATCCCGGAATTTTACCCCTTCTTCCATCCATTTCGGCATTTCTTTGCCTTTCAGGTAATGGTCGAAGAATTGTAATCTTCGAATGGCAAAGTCTTTTTTGGCTTCGTCGCTGCGCAATCCGTGGGGTTCACCGTTATACTGCAGAAACCATACCGGTTTGTCTAACCGCCGCAGAGCAAGGTAGAATTCAATCGACTGGTACCATGGGACGGCAGTGTCTTCATCGCCATGAAGTAACATAATCGGGGTATTTATCTTGTCCGCATGGAACAGCGGGGAGTTTGCGATATACCGTTCCGGGTATTCCCAGAGTGTTCCACCAATGCGGCTTTGTCCCGTTTCGTACTGAAACGTTCTTGGGTTACCCGATCCCCACCGGATACCTCCGTAAGCGCTTGACATATTTGAGACCGGCGCACCTGCATAAGCTGCGGCATAGATGTCGGTCTGCGTTATAGTAAACGCTGTCTGGTAACCGCCCCAACTGTGCCCGGTCAATGCAATATGTTCCGGGTCGGCTATCCCCATATCGATCACTTTCTGGGTAGCGGGTACAAGACACTTGACGGAGGATGGCCCGGGAAAACCATCGGTATAAATAATATCCGGTTGAAGAACAGCGTATCCCTGGCTTGCAAAGAACGAGGCGGAAAATCCACTGCCGGTCGCGGGTATACTGTATGAATGGAGATTCTGCGTAAGTTTCTCATACATGTACACGATCATAGGAAGTTTATCACCTTCCCTGTATGAGTCCGGAAGCGTCAGCAGCGCCTGGAGTTTTACGCCATCACTGTTTGTATAGTCGATAACTTTCGTTGTGCTCCAGGCAAATCCGTTATTATCATTGTTAGCAAACGACATTTGCCGTTTATTGGAAAACGATCCGTCACTAACCCAGATATTGCCATAGTCCTCAAATGTTGACATGGTAAACATGTACATGTCGGAATCTTCGGCTTTGACCGGATTACCCATCCTTTTACTGACCGTCGTGATTTTTCTCGGTTTTTCACCAAATGTTACTTCATAATACCCGGTATCCTTGTTTTTGTTGTTGAAATAACTCAGTTTTATCGGTTTTTCAAGGTCAATGAATTCTTCATCCGGGTCTTCCCGCCAATACCTGAACCGGGCGTCTATCTCTCTTCCAAGTCCGGCGGTAACGTTGACCGCTTCTCCTTCTTTCTTGACCGGAACGTACCAGATGTCGTATTTATCGTACAATAAAACGCCTTCGTCATCTTTTGACCAACCGGGGGCGCCCCATGCGCGTTTGATATTCGGGTGGTCGTCATCGGTGTTCCAGAAATCGGCTTCGATATTTTCGGTGAGGTTTCGACGGGATCCATCTTCCGGGTCGAAGACCCACCAATGTGGTTGTATGTACTGCAGAAAATATTCGCCGTTATCCGACCACCGGTAATTCCATCTTGTACGCATTTCGAGTTTTTTTCGGGATCCGTCTTTTATATCAACTATATAATAATCCGCAAAGGTCGGACTCCACGGTCTTTCATATTCATAGGTTGATCTGTCTGTTCCTATAGCTTTAGTATCGTCATTCGAGTAACTGAGAGATGTCATTTTGTCATCGGTTAGCTGAACAAAATCCTTGTCCTTAACGTGATAAACCGCCTGGAAGGTCTCTCCCTGCTGCTGACCGCCGCCGCCGCGACCGCCGCGACCGCCCGAAGACGGATTGGAAGCTCTTACTCTCTGCTGGGATTGTATGACAAGATCTTTCCAGTGCCAGATGTCGACTACTTCTTTTTCTTCGTCGTCATTCTCATCCTCCGAATCTTCCTTTTTTTCCTCTCTTTCAGCAATTCTGAAGAACACCGATTTCCCGTCTTTCGTAAAACGAGCGCCTGAAGAGGAGAGCTCCATGTTATTCGGAAAATCCGAAACATCCTGTGGATCGAACAATATTTTTGCTTCTTTGGAATTGATTTTCCAGGAATATACTTTCATAGATGGATCGTCAGACTCCTGGTCCTGGTAGTCACTGAGAAATAACATTTCGTCATCATCTTCATTCCATACTAAATTCTTATAACTTCCCTTTCCGGTCGCTAACGGTAGTGCGGCTTCACCGGTTTTTGACAAATCTCTGAAAAATATCCCATCATTTGCGTCTTCCTCAGAAGAGATTGTAAAGTACAAAACCTCAGAGTTTTCAGAAAAGGAATACTGGTCAACTTCCTGGAACGAAGATTCCGAACCGGTTGACAAATTATATAGTACAATCTCCGTACCGATAGTTTTCTTTGGTTCCTTGCTTTTTTCCCCGGGAGTTTCTTCTACCTCTTCTTCTTTCTTTTCTTCTGCTTCTTCCGCCTTTTCTTTTTCATCGGTTTTCTCTTCTTCCTCAGGTTTGATCAGTTTGTAGGCGATCCATTTACTGTCCCCGGAAAATTTGAAATTTGACAACCTGTCAACAAGCGTTTTTTGACC
>JADFON010000020.1 GCA_022562855.1 Candidatus Zhuqueibacterota bacterium
AATACCTATATTGGATTTCAGCGCAAGCTCTAAACATATAAAATAATACAAAAAAATCTATGTCTGAATCTACCGGTGATATAATACCCGTACGTGTGCATGGCGTTACCGCTGATCCAACGACAAATCAGTTTTTGATGCTGTTGATCGATGATGTCGGTAAGCGTCTGCTGCCCATTGTCATAGGGCAGTGGGAAGCTCAATCTATTGCATGGAATATGCAGGGTGTGGAGATGCAAAGACCATTGACGCACGATCTTTTTAAAGCTGTAATAAACAAAACCGATCTTGAAATTTCGAGAATATTGATCAACGATTTAAAAGAAAACACATTTTATGCCAAGATCGCTATAAAAAACAATGGCGAAACGTTTGACATCGATTCCAGACCGTCTGACGCGGTAGCGATTGCCTTAAGGATGAAAGCCCCGATATTTGTCGATTCCCATGTAATCGATAAAGCAGCGGTTAATATCGACGATGACAATCAATTTGAAATTTCCGAGGCTTCAACGTTAAAGGATCAACTGCAAAAGGCGATTGAAAACGAAGATTATGAAAATGCTGCGATTTTACGTGATAAACTTAAGGGATTAGAGGGAAAGAACGGGAACGGTCCTGATTTTTCGAAAGAGTCCAATTAACAGGAAAAATATATTTTATAAAAATAAAGCTAAAGTTCAGACATGCATAGTTCGATATACCGAATCATAACGATATAAAGTGATTCGGTTTTTTATTTGTAGATGAACTAAAATGCGCCAATCACATATCAGAAAATCAATTATTCACCTGGCTCTACTGCTTTTTTGCCTGACAATGCAGCAGCGCGATACATCGGGACAGAGCATTGCCAAATATGCGGGGGAATTTCTTTCTATCGGAGTTGGAGCAAGAGCTCTGGCTCTCGGCGGGGCATTTGCAGCGATTGCGGACGACGGTACAGCCTTTTACTGGAATCCGGCGGGTATCGGACAATTGCTTAATCCGCAGATATCGGTGATGCACGCAGAACAGTTCGCCGGAGAAATAAACTACGATTTTGCAGGTATTGTTCTTCCGTTTAGAGATAAATCGACCATTGGATTCAGCGTGATTAGGCTTGGGATAGATGGGATACCGGATACAAGGAACGCGCTCATCGATTCAATTGAGCTCAATGGCAGAATCGATGAGGGGGAGCGCCTGAATATCGACAAAATAACGTTTTTCACAAACTCTGATTACGCGTTTTACTTTAGTTTTGCTCATAAAAAGGGCTCTTCAACTTTTTTGGGGGCTAACGTCAAACTTATCAGACGTTCGATCGGTGACGAGGGCGCCTGGGGCATTGGTTTTGACGCCGGTTTCCTTACGCATATTGGTGAAAGATTGACTTTCGGCGCAAATCTCATGGACGCCACCACGACAATACTTGTTTGGGATACTGCAAGCAAGGAATTGATCTCACCAACCTTAAAACTTGGATCGGGTTATAAAATCAGCAGCGGAAGATTTCCTGTATCTGCAACGCCCATTATAGACGCCGATCTGAGGTTTGAAAACCGCCGGACTGCCTCAAATTATAATGTCGGATCGGTCAGTATCGATATGCACTACGGAATGGAACTGAAATACCAGGAATATGGATCGTTCCGGATTGGATACGATGATATCAGGAGAATGTCTTTCGGATTGGGAGTGAAAGTTAGAAAAATGGTCATCGACTATGCTTTTACCAGCTTTGACGAGATAGGCGAACTGGGGAATTCACATAGAGTATCTTTGGCTTACAATTTTAAATCCGAAACTTTTGGAAGGTCTAATTAGTTTAAACAATTAGAAATTTCTACCAACTTAAGCAATTCAATAATTCTTTAAAAAATTATTGACATTAAAAAAAATTATTTGTACAATTGTTGTCTGTATATAAAGATTTTTTCTATCTTTGTATACTTTCGAAAGATGTCATTTATTTATTGCAGTAATTTGGGAGGATTTTTACTATGGTGAGATATTTTAACGATGGTGGCGGTTTTATGTGGCCGATTCTAGTACTCTTGGTTATTGGTATTAGTCTCTCTATCTGGAAGTTTATAATGCTTACGGCGGCAACGGTTAATACACGTAAGTTTCTCATTAAGATCAAAACCGCTTTACAGGATGGCGGAATCCAGGAAGCAGTCGATATTTGCGCTAATACACGCGGTCCGGTAGCATCTATTTTTCATGCCGGTCTGATGCGTTCCAGCCGGGGTATCGAGCAGGTAGAAAAAAGTATTATAAATGCCGGCACCGTGGAAATGGCATTTCTCGAAAGAGGGTTAATATGGTTGTCGACAATCGCTTCAATCGCCCCTATGCTTGGTTTTACCGGAACCGTGTATGGAATGGTGCTTGCTTTTGATACAATCAAAATTGCAAACGATATCAGTCCTTCTGTTGTCGCAGGCGGTATTTCTGTTGCACTCTTGACTACCTTGTTCGGTCTCATCGTTGCTATGATAATTCAAACAACGAACAATTTCTTTGTATCCCGTATAGACAGGCTGATCATTGACATGGAAGAAAGCACCGTTGAACTTGTGGACAGTCTCATAGAAATGGAAACATCGTCAGCTTAAGGAGAAAAAAATATGTTTGCCGAAAAGCGGGAAAAAAATACAGGAGAAATTCCAACGAGTTCAATGGCTGATATTGCATTCCTGCTGTTGATATTCTTTTTGGTAACTACGACGATCAATACCGATAAGGGTATACCATTGCATCTGCCTAAGTGGGGAGACCAGCTTGACGTCCCGAAGGAAAACATTCTAAATGTCTTGATCAATCCTGCGGGTGAAGTAATGATAGCCGATAGCCCAACGCCGATTTCTTTGATAAGTGAAAACATCCGAAAACGGATCGAGGCAAACGATCTTCTTATCATTTCGATAAAACCAAGTAACGAGACCGATTACCATGTGTTTATAACGGTTCTCGATCTTATAAGAATAGGTGGAGCAAAGAAAATATCAATAGCTGAACTTGACGGCTAAGTCCGGGGAAATTATCCATGAAATTTAATAGAAAATCACAAGTCAAATCCGAAATCCCAACTGCCTCACTTCCTGATATAGTATTCATGCTTCTGTTCTTTTTTATGGTGACAACGGTATTACGGGTGTTTACGGGGCTTCAAGTAGAATTGCCAGACGCCGAGACAATTCAAAAAATTGAAAGCAGGAGGCATACCTCATACCTGTGGATTAACAGGTCGGGAACAATGTCTTTTAATGATTTTGTTGTCGACCCGGATGACGATACACTTTATCAGATAGCTTATAAGTATCTAATCGAAGATAATCAGCTTATTATGTCTCTAAAATATGACGAGTTGGTGCCTTTTGAGCTTGTTGCAAAGGCAAACAACGAATTGCGCAAGGCGGGCGCCTTGAGAGTTAATTTTGCGACCGATGTTAAAGTCAGGTAAACTAACCGGTCAGATTTAAATTATTTTGAACTTTTTTTTCTGATACCGTTAGAAGAGTATGGCGAAAGATAAAATTCTAAAAGTACTTTTGGGATTTCAGCATCTAAGTTATAGAAAATACAAAAGTACTGATTCTAAGAAAATAAGCAGGTAAGTTTAACAAACCTTGAGGGGTAAAAGACATGAAAGTGAACCCAAAGGTAAACATAAAACTGAGGACACGCAAGTTGTATGAAGTGTGTCTTATCCTTTCGTTAGCAGGACATATTTTCTTTTTTCTTGCTTTTAAGGAGTTTGCCAGTTCAGACTTAGATTTGGAAAAACTGGATCAAATTCTTGAAATCGAAGATATTCCTGAAACAGAACAACTTAAAAAGCCTCCCCCGCCGTCTGCTCCTGCTGTGCCTGTCGAATCCGAAGACGAAGATTTAATGGATGACATTACCATTGACGACACAGAAATTCTGGATTTCTCAAATTTTAACGCACCCCCGCCGCCTCCCCCGATCGAAGAAGAGGAAATTCCCGATTTCTTACCATTGGAAAACCAGCCGAAACCAATTGGCGGGATTGCTGCCATACGAAAACTTATAAAATATCCTGAAATAGCGAGAAAAGCAGGAATTCAGGGACAGGTCGTTATCCATGTTCTTGTCAACGAAGAAGGCGTTCCTGTAGCTACAAAGGTATTGCAATCACTTGGTAACAGCGGTTGTGACCAAGCAGCGATAGATGCAATCATGAAAACAAGATTTACTCCGGCGACCCAAAGAGGCAGAGCGGTAAAATTCTGGATGTCGATCCCGATCAGATTCCTGTTAAAAGGTGGCGATGATTTTTAATATCTTTTTATAATTTAATAAGCAGGAACATTTTTGATTATGTTTTGTTTAAATAAAGAGGCGGTGTCGGTAATACTGCCTCTTTTTTTTGAATGATACTATGATAATTAAATTTGAAAAATATATGTTGCCAAACCGCTTTCAGGTAACTCAGAGATCTCCGAAACATCCGAAAGTGGACGACCAGAATAAAAGCGGATTTTATTTTTCTTTAGGTGCAAGTGCAACCCTTTTTGTGCTCTTGATACTTGCTTTGGTTTACCAGGATTTTGAAAAGGAAATAACCGCCCCATACGTACCACAGGATTTTGTCCTGGTTGTAGAAGACATACCCGAAACAAAACAGCAAAACAACCCGCCGCCGCCGCCAAAAATGCCTGCTGTACCAGTCGAGTCGGAAGAGGTCATTGAGATGCTTGAGGAAATTGAATTTGAAATAGAATCACTTGATTTCTTCGATATACCCCCTATGCCTGTTTTGGATACGGGACCGGTTGGAGTTTCCATAGGTCCCAGGCAAATCATAGAAAAATGGCCTGCCTACCCTGAGTCGGAAAAGAATAAAGGTCACGCAGGGGTTATCGATATGAGAATTCTTGTGGATGAAAGAGGTAATGTTGTAGATACGGAGATACTAAGAAACACAACAGGGAGCAAACTGCTGGAACAGATTTCGATTGAAGCTGCCATAGGGTGTAAATTTCAACCCGCCCGGGATGGAAAAAATAATCCTATTCCTGTTTGGACGTCGAAGCAGTATACGTTTTCCGTAAAGAATTAATTGCTGTGTCATGAATAATGCAAAATATTTAAATTCGATTACCCTCCTTTTGGTAATTCCCCTTATTTTTTCTTTATCGTGCAGCAGAACACAACAGTTGCAGGAGTCCGGTATTGTAACAAATCCTGACGAACCGGCTACTGAACAGCCTTATACTATATCCGATGAACTTCTGCCGATACCTCCCCCTGGAGCCAATGAAACTGAAATGTTCAAAGTACAAATACTGGCGCTTGAGAGGTATGAAAACGCTGTAATTGAAAAAATAAGATTACAGGAGTTTACAGAAAAAACAATATTTCTTGTTAATGAAAGAAACTTATGGAAACTTCAAATTGGAGATTTTTCCATGAGGAGCGAGGCTGAAGCAGAAAAAAATACATTAAAAAGTCTTGGATGGGCGGACGCTTTTCTAATTCGATATAGAATTTCTGTTAACCCGGATGTCCCGCAAAATGAAGAGGATTCAGCCAACACGGCAATTTACTACACTGTTCAGTTGATCGCTACTACAAACAAGACCGAAGCGGAAAACATGCAGATAAATCTCAATATATTGAACATCTCGGATGTTACTTTGATTAAAGAGGGCGACTTCTGGAAAATTCGTGTCGGTAGTTTTGAAGACATAAATGAAGCGACTATTTTACGGAACAGGATGCGTGAAATGGGTTTTGATGATTCCTGGATTACCAAACGAATAAAAAGGCAATAGTATTGCTAAAAAAACTAAAAAAAATATCACCATTAAATTTTATTTTAATAAAAGGTTATTATAAAGAACTAATTAAATATTGACATAATTTGACAAAGATTGATAATTGAAGGAACCTATTGGATTTCGGGTTTGTTGCTATCTTGTGGATGTGGGTTCCTCATTTTTTTGGGTACAAATTAAATGTGGGATTCTATACAAGAAAAACAGAAGGCGTTTGAAGAAGAAGCGGTAACGCATATGGATGCGTTATACAACTCTGCTCTTAAACTAACATATAACGAAGATGACGCGAAGGACTTAATACAGGAGTCTTACTTTAAGGCGTTCCGGTTTTTTGAACAGTTTGAGCCGGGTACAAGCTGTAAAGCCTGGCTGTTCAAGATTTTAAAAAATACATTTATAAATAAGTATAGAAAGAAAGTCAAACAACCTGAACAGGTTGATTTTAATACTGTCGAGTCGTTTGTAGATTTGATCAAAGACAAAAATTATGACGAGGATGAAGCTCTCGATGATGGAATAGTAAACAGTTATTTAAGTGATGAAATCAACGAAGCGTTGACAAAACTGTCCTATGAATTCAAAATGGTACTCATATTGTCTGATGTCGAAGGGTTCTCTTATAAAGAAATAGCTGATATTATGGATTGCCCGATAGGGACTATTCGCTCGCGTTTATCAAGAGCCAGGAAAATGATGTTCAAAAACTTGCTAAAATACGCAAAAAAAGAGGGGTATTACCAGGAGGAGAAAGACTAATGATTTGTTCAACTGTAAATGAACTTATTGCACCGTATATCGATCAGGAATTGTCGGAGGAAACGCTTATCAAAATGAATGAGCACTTCGAGAAGTGCAATTCTTGCAGAACCGAACTGAAAGCGCATATGGGAGCGCACAGACTTCTCGCTGAAAAACTTGAACATACTCCGGTAAATGACGATGTCAGGGATAAGATAATTGCAAAAATGCGAGAACAAGAGACTGCTTCTCCGAATTGGTTGTTTAAGAAAATTCACATTCCACTGCGACCGGTAACCGGTTTTGCCATTGCTGCTTCGCTGATATTCGGGATATTATTTATCGGAGATATTGTCGAATTTACGAACCCGGATAATACTATAAGACCTATCGTTATTAATTCGGGTATGTCTCCTGTTATGCCGGACGGACTTCTCGCAACAGTCACCGGAGAAGTTGTCTGTGTCGGATGCTATATCAGGGAAAACTATAATGCCGAACATGACTGCGATATCAAAGGTCATATATTCGGTTTTCAATCAAGCGATGGCAATTTGTGGTCATTCACTCACAACGAGCAAGCTGAAAACTTAATAAAGATCGATGAAGTTACCGGGAAAAAAGTAAAAATTGAAGGCAAATTATATTACAGCGCTCATTTTATTAACATTGACCATTATTCCATTGTAGAAAACTGATTATACTTAGCGAGATATTTTTGTTCTCAAACCTGCCTGATTCGATTATCGGGCAGGTTTTTTTATGCTAACCGATTGAAGGTTTTATTCGCATCTTTGCCATTATCTTAAACTTTTCCCATCCGGACAATTGTATTACGCTTTTAAGAACCGGGATTCTACGTTCTACGATTTTTTGGAGCAGGCGGTAGTAAACAGCGCCAATCATTACAACCGTAAAACGCGCATCTCTTGGAATCAGGTTGATGATCGGGTTTGCGTTTTTGAAATATTTTGATGCACGTTCGACCTGAAATTGCATTAAATTAAAAAAGTTCTCATTTTCTTTTAATGATAATAATTCTTCTTCCGAGTATTTAAACTTTGATATTTCGTCAAGGGGCAAGTAAATCCTGTTTTTTTGAAGGTCTTTGCCTACATCGCGTATAATGTTAGTGAGCTGGAGGGCGTAGCTCAGATTCTTTCCATATTCGAAAGCATCCTTATCGAGATACCCAAAAATATGCAATGAAATTATGCTGATCGTTCCCGCCACAAGATCGCAATAATTTTGAAGTTCGTCAAACGAATTAAATCTGTTGACAGATAGGTCCATTTTAAATCCCGCAATTGCGTCCAGGAACGGTTTTTTTGGAATTTGAAATCGTTCAATGACTTCGGCGAAAGCTATCATAACAGGATGGGAGCCCGGGCTGCCCCGGTAACATTCATTCAACATGTGCTCCCACTTTACCAATTTTCCCCTGCTTTCCTTTACATCCGATATTTCATCCGCAAAATCGTCCGCACATCTGTTAAATGCGTATACCGTATAGATAGCATTCTGTTTTTCCCTGGGAAGGAACCTAAAGCTCAGTGCGAAATTCGAATCGGCTTTTAGTGTCAGATTCTTGCAGTAATTATAGGCTTCATCCAGAGTTTTTGTTGAATTCTTCATAGAGTCTTTTTAACGGGACCTGCACCACGAGCACCGGTCCCCGTGTTTACAGTTCTTTTTCTTACCCCATGTTAGTTTAAGGATACTCGAGGGTATTTTTCTAAGAAAAGAGGGGTTATTGAGAAAGTATCCCGATTTTTGAAAGTCAAAATGCCGGGAAAATCTCAACAAATTAGTGTAACCTACGTTGCCGCCTAATTCAAAGAGAAACCTGCTGAGTATTCCACTTGAGAATTGTGCGCTAAACTGTTTTCTCCACAAAACATCGTAATTCAATCCAGAGATGATACTTTTTGCGGCAAGATAACCGGATTGTATCGATTTTCTTATACCGAGACCGAAAAGATAGTCCTGAAATCCCGCAGCTTCCCCAACATACAATTTACCATTATCCATTGCGGTCCTTGGGACAAAAAAACCTATGGATGAAACTGAAAACCTCTCATTTTTTACAGAAAATTTCCCTATTTGCTGAAATCTAAGCAAAACGTTCTCCGCAAATTCGTGAATATTCTTAAAATTCTTCATTACTGCCGTTCCCAGGGTTCCATTGCCGTTAATTATAAACAGGTAGGAAAATCCGAGGGGAGTAAGGTAATTGTCAAGAATTGTTATAAATGTGTCTTCTGCATCCGTTTCAAACACAATTTCCTTAGCGATACCTGTCGCGTGCACAGACCCGCCGGAAATAATATCGGCTTCTTTGAGAGAAATTTTTGTATTAAAATGAACGATTACCCCGGCGTCAACCGCCTGGTTATACAATGCTGTGTCGAGAGAGTCACTGTCGGGTCCCCGTTTAAGAAAATAGCCGAATGTTTTTTTCCCGGTTAAAGGATATTTGCGAAGCCTGCTGTCATAAAAATCAATATCCGACCTGGGAAGATAAAAGAAATCCGGCGCAATTCCCATTATTTTAAGTTCATCAAGCGCGTCAGTTTTGGATGTATAATTTTCAAGTATTTGCCAGCCGTTATGAAAATGAGCCCCGGATTTCTCCTGGTGCTCAAAAACCGAAACCTTGAAGTTTGATTTAGCGAGATTAATAGCAGCGCTTAATCCCGCCGGTCCTGCTCCAAGTATTTTAATTTCCTTGTTAATATCGGACATCGGCAAACCGGAAGATGTATTACTCTATTTATTGAAAATATTGGACTGCATTTCGGAAGATCTGCACACCTTCACCCTCATCGGGCAGTTTATCCTCCACTTTCAGGCGCGTCCAATACGGGTGATTATAAGGACTTATATATGCTTCGCAATGAGGCATTAATCCGAAAATTCTGCCGGTCGGGTCACAGATTCCGGCAATCGCCGCGGCAGAACCGTTCGGATTATAAGGATATTTATCGGTAGGTTTATCTGTCGCAGGATCAATGTAATATATCGGCGCCTGGTCTGATTCAAGTATTTTTTTTATGACAGATTCATCATTAGCCGTAACTTTTCCTTCACCGTGTCTAACCGGAACGAAAAGAGACCGTATATTCCGTGTGAAAACGCATGGAGAGTTTGTATTCACCTTTAAATGTACCCATCTGTCCTCGTAACGCATCGAATTGTTTGGCGACAGGGTATAGAGGTGATCGTCGTAATTACCGGAAAATCCCGGAAGTATGCCCATTTGGGTGATTACCTGGAATCCGTTGCAAATACCTAAGATCAATGTATCGCTTCGTATGAATTCCTGTAATTCTTCGGACAGCCGGAACCGTAACTTGTTTGCAGCTACTTTTCCGCCGCCGAGGTGGTCGCCATAACTGAATCCCCCGAGGAAAGCGATTACCTGGTATTCTGCGATTTTGGTCTCGCCGGATAATATGTCATTCATATGTACAATATCCGGTCTGCCACCGCAGAATTCAAAAACGTAACTTGTTTCCCTCTCACAGTTAAATCCGTTACCGGATACAATCAATATTTTAGGAGATGCCATCAAAGAAATCTTTCAATGTGTTTTTCCACGATTTTTTGAGGTTGGATAGAGGACACTGTATTACCGGTTCGCCGTCCAGTCCAATTATGGATAGGAATTGCTCCTCGGTCGTTATGCCGATTTCGGCAAATGTCACACCTTTAAGACAGTTTTCAAATTCACCTTTTTTGTCCGGATGAACCGTAACGATAAAACGGCTGTTCGATTCGGAAAAAAGAATATGGTCATTACGTTTACAACCTGTTTGAGGTATCTTTCGGAGGTCGATTTTTATTCCGATTTCTCCCGCAAACGCCGATTTCGAGAATGCAACCCCCAGACCTCCAATAGTCGGCGTATGAATCGAATGGGCTAATCCCGCCCGCGTAACGCATTCAATCGCCCGATAGGTCTTTACTGCGGAACCTGCCTGAACCTCAGGAATGTTTTTGCCGAGATAAGGCTTACGCCCGATTTGTTCCCCGATCAGTTTATAATACTCCGATCCGCCAAGTTCGAAAAACGTTTCTCCAACAATATAAACTATGTCGCCGGCACGTTTGACATCCATGGTAACCGATTTGCTGATGTCGTCAATTTTACCGATTACGGAAAAGAGAAAAGTGGGAGGTATCGAGATTTTAATTCCGTCCATAATGCTGTCGTTTTTCATGCTGTCTTTGCCGGAAATACACGGAACGCCGTAAGCGGTCGTATAATCGAATAATGCCTTATTCGCCCGGACAAGCTGAGCTAATTTGTATTTACCGTCAGGTGTTTTTTCGGAATGCACCGGGTCGGGCCAACAGAAATTATCCAAACCTGCAATATAGTTTAGTGTTCCTCCCGTTGCAATAATCCTTCTTACCGCTTCATCTATCGCAGATGCTGCCATATGATAAGTATCTATATCAGAATATCCCGGATTTCTGCCTTCGGCTAATATTACACCCTCCATTGACCCGTGCTCAATAATAAAAACCGACGCATCGGAATTTACATCCATTCTCTTGCCGACAAACGGTTTTATAATACTCAGCCCTTTAACTTCGTGGTCATATTGCCGTGACACACCTTCCCCTGAGCATATATTTAACCTGCCAAGCAAATCACCGAGTATTTTATCAAGGTCATCCGGCTCTTCAAAATCGGGTTCGGTCAGCTCCGGGGGAATCCAAACGGCTTCTAATTCCATTTGCGGATGTCCGTCGTGAAGAAAATCCATTTCCAGCCAGGCTATGGTCGCATTGTTATACAGTACGTGAAAAACTCCCGAACCGGTAAATTCCCCCAGTCCGGTTATCTCAACGCCTCTTTTATCTGCAAGGGACGAAAGCTCATTCATTTTGTCCGGTGGCACTGCAAGCGTCATCCGTTCCTGTGCTTCCGAAAGCAATATTTCCCACGGTTTCAATCCGGGGTACTTCAGTGGCGCATTGGTAAGGTCAAGTCTGCATCCTCCGCTAAATTGCGCCATTTCACCTACCGAAGACGAAAGTCCGCCGGCTCCGTTGTCGGTTATACATGAATAAAGCCCTGAATCTCTTGCCTCAAGCAGGAAATCAGACATCTTTTTCTGTGTTATCGGATCACCGATTTGAACAGCCTGAATCGGTGAATCCTGCCTTAATTCTTCCGATGAAAACGTCGCACCGTGAATTCCATCCTTCCCGATCCTTCCGCCGACCATGACAATCAGGTCGCCTGGATTCACCGATTTATCATACGAAGGTTTTTCATTTACTTCTGCAGGGAGATAACCTACAGTTCCGCAGAAAACCACCGGTTTTCCGATGTAGCGGTCGTCAAAATATTCCCAGCCTCTTGCATAAGGAATACCGGATTGATTACCCCCGTCTATCACTCCTTTGTGCACACCCACGCGAATTCTGTTAGGATGCAAAAGCCCCTTCGGAATTGTACCTGAATAAAACGGTGAACCGAAACAATATCCCCATACGTTAAAGAGCAGTGCAGACCCCATCCCCGTTCCCATCGGGTCACGGTTCACGCCGACTATTCCCGTCAAGGCGCCGCCATATGGCTCAAGGGCGGAGGGGCTGTTGTGTGTTTCAACCTTGTACACAAGATTTATTGTATCATTGAATTTGATTACACCTGCATTATCCTTAAACACAGAAAGAAGCCAGGGAACCTTGCCGCTTATCAGGCTTGTAGACTTTTTTATGTACGTGTTAAATATGCTGTCAATGATTTCAGTTTTGCCATTTTCGGTGTAATGAATGCGGCTGCTGAAAATTTTGTGTTTGCAATGTTCCGACCAAGTTTGTGCAAGAGATTCCAATTCAACGTCGGTTATGCTTGAGGATAAACCTGCATTTTTCCTTAATTCAACAACTTTTTTTTGGGATAAATATTTTTTAATAGTCTGCATTTCCTTTAGAGACAACGCTAAGGATTTCCCGCCGCTCATTTTAACGAGGGAATCGTCATCAACATTTAAGTCGATCTCCTCCACTGAATTATCCCCGGGTTCAAATACAGAAAGTATATCGAAATTTTGGGGGTAATGTTTCCAGTCGTCATAACTTTGAACGATAATATTTTCGATCACCTGATTTCCGAGATATTCCTCACCGAGTTTTTGAACGTGGTTTATTGTCAAATCCTGTCCCGAAATTCTGTATTGTTTTGCGGTATAAATTCGTTGGGAGCGTTGAAACTTCTTGTTCAGGAGGTACTCGACTGCGCCTTTTGCCGTACTTCCGACAGCATCGGTCACGCCCGGTTTAAACCCAATTTCAATACACCAATCGAATGTTCCAGTA
>JADFON010000378.1 GCA_022562855.1 Candidatus Zhuqueibacterota bacterium
CCTTCCGGTACTCCGGGTATCCTGCTCCGGACATTTGTCCATGTCAGACCGCCATTACGTGTAATCTGGACGTTCCCGTCATCGGTTCCCACCCAATACAAACCGGGTGTAATAGGCGATTCGGAAAACGTGGTAATGGCGCAGTGTGTCTCTGCGCCGGAATTGTCCGGCGTTATACCGCCGCTGTTCCTTGCGGTTTTTTCCGGGTCATTGGTCGAAAGATCCGGGCTTATAATTTCCCAGTGCAGTCCGCCGTCAATCGTCTTGAAAAGATGATTGCCGCCCAGAAATAGCGTCTTAGGATTATGGGGCGACATGACAAGCGGTGAAGTCCAATTGAACCTGAACGGATTCCCGTCCTGCCCTTGATTGGGTATCATTTCGTCATAATTGCTGATGTTTTCCGCATTGGGTCGCCTTCTTTCGGACCGGTAGGTTTCGGCGTCGTACAACCGGAAACTTCCGTTCTCCGCTTCGGTGTAAACGGTGCGCCAATCGGTCGGATCGATCTGGATATACATTCCGTCACCCCAATGGAGTTTCCAGTTGGAATCGTTGAGAATTCCCCGTGAATCCCTGCTGAAACTCGGTCCGCCCCAGGTACCGTTGTCCTGGAGTCCGCCGTACACATAGTACGGGTCGCGCATATCGACACCGACCGCATAATACTGTGAAATCGGAATGTTGTCAAAGAAGATGAAATTTTCGCCGTGGTCCTGCGTGAAATGCGCTCCCTTATCGTTACCGATATAATAACGGTCTTTATCGTTTGGGTCGAGCCATATGGCGTGAAAATCGCCCTCAACCTGCTGACCCATACGTGAAAAGTTCTGTCCGCCATCCAACGATACCTGGAAACTGGTTGTCAATACATAGACCCTCTGGTCGTCAAGCGGATTGATACGGATCTGGCTGTAATAAAACGGGCGGTTATTGTATGTATTCACATATTCCCAACTGTCGCCGCCGTTTTCCGACCGGTATACTCCTGAACCGGGGACAGAAAGATCGTTTGTCCGTTCGGCTTCAACAATTGCCATGAGGATCCTCGGGTTCTGCCGGTAGACCGCCAGACCTATCCTGCCGGTGTCGCCTTCGGGTAGTCCTTTTGTCAGTTTTTTCCAGCTTCTCCCGCCGTTTGTCGATTTAAAAATGCCTCCGTTCGGTCCGCCGCTTGTAAAAGTCCAGGGACGGCGGAGTCTTTCGTAAAACGCGACATACAGCGTGTTTGAATTTTTTGGGTCCATTACAAGATCGATCGCGCCCGTTTTGCCGTCGTCCGGCAGACCGTTTGTCAGCTTTACCCATGTCTGACCGCCGTCAGTTGTTTTGAACAAACCGCGGTCGCCAGAAAGACCCCATAGGTGACCGATTGCGGCAGCGTACACGGTATTTTCATCTCTCGGATGAATTATGACCCGGGCAATTTGGTGGGTGCTTTCCAGACCCATATTTGTAAATGTCTCCCCGCCATCGGTCGATTTGTAAATACCGTCGCCCCAGGCAACGCTGTTCCGGTTATTTGCCTCTCCGGTCCCGACCCAGATAATGTCCGGGTTTTGCTGAGAAATAGCGATATCGCCGATAGACGCAGAAGCATAGTTTTCAAAAATCGGTTTCCACGTAATTCCTCCATTCACCGATTTCCAGACTCCGCCTGATGCTGACGCCAGGAAGACTTTTTTGAAATCGTTGTCAACCGCTTCAAAATCCACCACTCTTCCGCCCATGTTAGCCGGACCGATGTTACGCCAGCGAAAGTCTTTAATGAGATTTTCCTCGGCAACCTGCGCGAATGTTGCGTCAGCAATAACCCACAAACTCAAAATTGCAACAACACAATGGAACACGAATTTTGACACCTTAAACATGGATCCTCCATGTAAAAATTATAATTATTTTAATCGAAAAATAGAATATGAAATGAATTAATGACGCTTTTTATTCAAATATTCTTTGTGAAGTGTGATTCTATTTGAAGATGCAAAACATATACATACTATAATATACAATTTACACGAAATTATTCAAAATTAATTATGTTTTTAAACTTTCTCCTTGCGTCGCAGGTCATGAATTGATACTTTTGTGTAGAATTCGGATAGAGAGTATTACCAATTGGTTTTGCGCTCATTGTCTCTATAACGCAGGCTTAAGCCTGCGGCTACAAATAGTGCGGATCTAAATGGCAGTTGTCAAATATTTTCGTGTGAAAGACAGGCTTCTGTCCGCACAATAAATTAGATTAATTCTTAAAAGGACTAATTTAAATGAAGCGAATTAGGATTGTACTGGCTTGTCTGGTTATGATATGGGTTCTTTACCGTAGTTTTGTGCGGAATCCAGATGCTGAAATCGAACCCGCCAATAATGTCCAACCGCCCATTACCACTACGTTTATCAGAAATGGCTCACCGTCATGGTCACCGGACGGAGAAAAGATCATATTTTATTCGGATAGAAACGGGAACGATGAAATCTATATCATGAATGAGGATGAACGGGGATGGAACGGTTGACAAACAATCCTGCCAGCGAGGGATACCCGACCATTTCGCCCAACGGCTCGACGATAGCTTTCGATTCCAACAGGAACGGCAATTTCGATATATACATAATGAATATTGACGGAACCGACCAAATAAGATTAACAGACAACCCTGCTAACGATGTATCTGCGTCATGGTCACCCGATGGTAAGAAGCTTGCCTATATGTCCTATATAAACGGGGCATTTGCAATACGGTTAATGAATGCGGACGGGTCGGAT
>JADFON010000021.1 GCA_022562855.1 Candidatus Zhuqueibacterota bacterium
AGAAACGGGTTCGTCGAACTCATTGTCGATATCCGGCAAAGTTGGCGGTACGATTTTAAAGGAACTGGGTTTCATTGATGAAGATGACGCAAGGGTTGTGGCGTCAAAGAGTAAAGGCGGTTTTTTAAAAGAAAACGTTGACGATTTAGATGCGCAATTTGCCCTGAACGGGGTTGAAATTACTCTTGGAACAAATAAAATAGAAAATGTTATCGAGGGTCTGACTCTAAACCTTTTAAAAGCGCAAGATGAGGACGACCAGAGTGAAACAATTACGGTTTTGGCAGATAACGACCAGATAAAAGAAGAAATAAAAGGATTTATTGAGGATTATAATAGTTTATTAAAATTTATAAACGCCAAAACCCGTGTAGACGGTGTTACGGGAAAAAGGGGCGCTCTATCGGGAAATTTTACGGTGCTGCAGTTAAAATTCAAACTGAGAGATATAGCTTCCAGTTTGTTCATCGGGGATGAAAATAAGAATGTAAGAAGCCTGTCGGATCTTGGAATTAAAATTGACAGGGACGGTACTTTGAAAATTGATGATGAAGATGCTTTTGATAAAAAAATATCAGAAAATCAAATTGAAGTAAGCAACTTATTTAATTCGGAAAACGGGATCGCCAATAGACTTGAATCGGTATTGAAAAGATTTACTAAAACCGGGGGTGTGATAGGTGATTTTGATAAGAGTATTCAACTAAGAATTCGCAACATAGACAAAAGATCACGAAGAATTAATGATCGTCTGAAGGGACGAGAATTGAGTTTGCGTCAGCGGTTCATAAGTTTACAGAGATTATTGACATCCTTAAACTCACAGCAAGCGCTGTTGCGGCAGATTAGTTTTCAGGCGCCAGGGTTAAACCTTGGGTTTTCTCAACCCCAGTTTTTCAGGATAAGGTTGTAATGGACATACTGATATTTTATTTGAAAAACAAGATTCTATTATGAAAATAAAACCCGATTCGGGAATCATTATTTTAACTTATACATCACTCAGAAGTGTTTAAAGGGGGTGACGTTTTGGTTAACGAAGGAATAAAGGCAAATTCCGGACCAACATTTTCTGTTAATATTGCGCCGGTACCCGTTCCGAATCCAAAAAGGGAACCACTGACAGACACTACGATCGAAAATATTGAGAATATAGCGCCACGTCCACGGGAAAAGCCGGATTCGGAAATACTCGAAAAGATCGCGGAAGAGATAAATAGCGACCCTCGTATATTTAACACAGTAATGTCATTTTCAATTGACGATGCAACGGGACAAACAGTCATTAAGATATTGGACCGCGATTCAGAAAAAGTAATTCGGGAAATTCCTCTGTCGGAAATGCTGAAATTAGCAGCGAAACTTGCTGATATAATTGGCAGAATCGTTGACGAAACAGTATGAAGGATTTTTTGTTTGCATTCAAATTTAAAATATTAAAAGAACATGAATATAAATAGCATAAACAGGTTAGCCGCTTTATCCGGGAGTTTAGATTCATCTAACAAGCGGACAAGTTCGGCTAAAGCAAAGAAAACAGATCAGGTTCAGATTTCTGAAGAGGCACGGAAAAAACAGTCCATCGATGATTTAGTGAATAAAGTCAAACAGTACCTTGACCGCATTCCAGATATTCGCGAAAGCAAAGTGGAAGAAATTACTTTGAAGTTAAAACAAGGGTATGTGTTAGATGAGAATCAATTATCAATAATCGCCGAACGGATCAAAAGCCAGCTTCAAAAAATATTATGACACAATCAACCGAATCTGCACAGTTATTAATCGAAAGTTGTTTAGATGGACTCGGAGAAATTGCGCAATTATCCCGTGATATTAGGACTTCGGTCGACAATGACGAAACTGAGTCATTAGAGCCTCTTTTCGCACAACGTAGCATAGAGATCGAAAAGATTACAGGATTGGAAGTCAAACTTGGAAAGATGCTCAACAGTAAACACAAAGTAATTAATAATCCTGAGATAAAAGATTACAAGCAAAAACGTGAATCTCTTTTTCATGATATTCAGGAAATCGACAGACAGGTAAATTTATTGATTACCGCCTCCAAAGAAACTGTCCTTTCCGAGATGAAAGAACTCTACCGTGGCAGAAAAATGAATGACGGCTATTTAACTATACCCGCTTATTCTTCCGCATTTATCGACACAAAAGAGTAATATCCCTTAATACATCACCAGACTAATCTGCAATTCGCCCGTTTTTACACGTGTGATACTACCAATCATAACTATTATTCCCTTTATATACTCTTGACTTTTTGGTAAAGAAATTTTAAATTCTTTTAGTTTTCGATTCAAAAATGTTGTACGAATAGAATCTAAAAATTTTATTATTGAATGAGATAAAGGTGTCGCTATGCCCGGTGGAAAAGACGGATATGTAAAAGTAAGAATTTTGCAGAACGGTCTCGAAGCTGCTATCACGGTAAACCAGGGTCAGGAGGATGGCAAACAGGTGACCATCGATATGGCAAATGCCGCAATAAAAAAGGAAAAGGTCGTAGTTGGAATAGATACTGATTTGCTGCAAAGCATTTTCAAAGATGAGGAGTTTGGCAAAGAGATTATTATTGCACACGGGAAACCTGCCGTCGATGGAAAAGATGCAAAAATAAAATTGTTTATAAATACAAAGGTAGACTTCGTACCTAAGGAAGACGAAAAAGGTAATGTGGATTTTAAAGATATCAAATTGATCCAAAATGTGACGAAAGGGCAAAAGTTAGCTGAAGTGATTCCTCCGGTTCCAGGAGAAGCCGGGCTCACGGTAACCGACCGCAAGCTTCTTCCTGTTGTGGGTAAGGTAATACAGCTTCCACGTGGAGACAATACAGAAGTCTCCCCTGATAATCCGAATATATTGATAGCATCGATTGACGGAAATATAAGGCTAAAAGGCTCTATCTTAAACATCGATGAAGTATACGAAGTCAAAGGTGATATTGACTTCAAAACCGGTAATATTGACTATATAGGGTCATTGCTTATTAAGGGGGATGTTAAGGCAGGATTTGAAGTATCTTCAAAAAGCGATATTGAAATATCCGGGCTTGTTGAAGATGCAAAAATAACTACAGCAGGAAATGTGATAATCAAGAATGGATTCTTAGGCAGGAACAATGGTCTTATTGAGGCTGAAGGTGACGTAATTTTGAAATTTTGTGAAAACCAAACTATTAAGGCAAAAGGCAAAATAATTGTCGGCGAAGCGGTATTACACAGCAATTTGCAAAGTGAATCGGTAATTGAAGTTCAAGGCAGAAAAGGGACGATTGTCGGGGGTTTTACAAGGGCAGTTGAAGGAATCATTGTAAAGGAACTGGGAAACTACCAGGAAACGAGAACAGAAGTGATCGTCGGTGTTGACGAAAAAATCGAGAAAGCAATCAAAGAAGTTGAAGAAGAGGCAGAAAAAATTAACGATAATCTTGACAATGTAAAAAAGGCGATTTACGCGCTTTATAAAAAGAAAATGAGTACCGGCAAACTGCAGGAAGACCAGGAAAAACTGCTGGTGAAATTGCAGGGTTTACAGTCGCAACTGCCGAAACATAAAAAAGCTCTGGCGGAAAAAAAGGAAAAAATCGAAAAAGAAATGGAAAAATATTCGGAAGTTACAATAGACGTTCTTGGGAATGTTTATCGGGGGACAAGAATAACAATACAAAAATTTCGGAAAGTTATTACAGAAGACAGGCAAAAAGTACGATACCAGGTGGTGGAAAAGGAGATAAAAGAAATATCGTTGTAAAATATATTTATTTTTTTAACAGAAAAATTTTGTAATATTCGGTGTGGTTTGTGTCTATTTTCAAAAGAATCGAGTATTGTGATGTATCTGCTGAAAATAATGCCGCCAGGTTCGAGTATTCACTCGAAAAGAAATCTTTCAAAAAGTCTTTCTCAATTGGGTTGTCCGCTACATTTTCAAGTAGTTCAATAACTGCCCCGGCAGCAAATTTTGTCTCTTCTTCGTTATTGTCTACATACCAATACATAGCTGCGTCATATGCAAAGGTCATTTCCCTGAACAGTTTATGAGATTCACGTAAATAATTCAGGACATATTCTTCCCGTCTGTCCCACCATCGATTGTATTTGTCGGCTTGTCCCATGCGGGCGATTTCGAGAGATTTCACAAAGTATTCTTCCCCGCCATGCAGATTGTAACGGTCTAAAAGTTCACCGATGATAATATAAATGTAATAATCGAACAAACTTGTAAAAGAGTTGAAAATATTTTGGTCAAAAATGAGCGGCTGGTTATTCTGATAAGCATAGCGCCACTCTCTATCCATTTTCTTGTACCCTGTCGATTGACTGGCGACAAACATCTGCGCTGAATAAACGTCTTCAAACGAGGGCCGCACCCTGTCGATTACAATTTCAATTTTCAAATTTATTTCAAAAGGAATTTGACCGTCTGTCCATCTTTGAGATTCGATATAATGTTTGATATTCCGGTCAAATCCTTGCAGTTCTGCTCTTTTTTCCTGGTACAGTTTTTCCAACTTTACCGTAACGTCAGTTTTAATGATTTGACCTGAAACGGCTTCAAAACCTGTAAAAAAAATAAAGACTATGATTGATAATAAATTAATGACGGCAGGTCTCATCCATTTACCTTTACATTGTTTCTTTTTTTTGCAGTAAAATACCCAATTTGGTTTCAGAAATCAAGCAAATTAAGCTATAATGAGAGATTACTTGATTTTATGAAAGATTTTTGTAGTTTACGGGTCGTAATATCTTGCAAACAGAGAAATTAGTGCGCAATACATTATGACGACATCAAAATACTATGTATTTAAACTATTGACAAGTATAATAGTTGTATTTATTTTCTTTGCTTTGTGCAACGGGAATATATTGAGTCAGACCATCTCCTATTCAGTAGGAACAGGCAACTTTGCCCGGTTAAAAGATGAGAAAATCTTTTTTCAACCTGGGATGTTCAGCGATGTCGCCGGAGTGCGGGTTGACGCATATTATTCCCGTCCATATGGAATTAAGGAGCTTGAGAAGGGTTCTTTTATGGTGATTTATCCTGTAAACAGTCACAGGTTAGGTTTTTCTTATGGTTCGACGGGAAATAAATTATTTTCCGAAAATGAACTGTCTTTAATACATATGTTTCCGTTGAAATCTTATTTATTTTTGACAAACGAGTTTAACTGGCTTAGTGTCAGCATAACAGGTTTTGACCGCATGTCCGATTTTTCGGTGACGGAAGGGATATACTTTATGTGGAACAATATTAACGCAGGGTTACGGGTCGTAAATATTGCTTCGAGTGGTACGGCTAATTCGCGTACCGGTACAAACCGTTCCGTCCAATACCTTTTAGGATATAAACCTTCCATGCGCGTGGCAACTAATTTTGCTGTTATTTCTGAATCCGGATTTCCGGCTGCATGGGTGTTGAGTACAAACCTCATGGTTTACAGTAATTTTGCTCTCTTAATAGAAGTCGGTGAAAAGCCGTCTGTTTATTCCATCGGGGCGGAATTGCAAAGAGCAAATTACATATTTACCTATCATTTGAAACAACACCAGGATCTGGGATCTACATCTCAAATTGGTATCAGTTACAGCTTTTCAAGGTAAATGCGTAAATAATTCGTTCAGCGCCAGGAATAAGCCGGATTGTGCATGTTTGCTGCCGATATAATTCGGCTATATTTATTGTTTTTCACCGTCTTACGGATATTTTTTTATTTTAAAACGTAAAACTATGTATATGTAAACCGGATTCGATGTGACTATTGACATAAAAATAGAATCTGCAAGGATTTCATTAGAAATTATAAGTGGGTCTGTCGAACAAGCGTGTGAAGATTACAAGAACGTACTGGATAATTACCGGTTTATTACTTCTTCGCCGATGGAAAAAAGTTATCTGATTAGCCTCGGTACGTTATTAGCCAGACAGGTTCGAAAACAACCGGATAACTTTTTGAAATTCTGCACCAGTATTTGGTCCGATTCATTTAAGGATGGAAAGGAACCGATAGGCTCGATTCTGGCAGCCCTCCAGGCGCTTAATCCGGATTCAATCATATCGGAAACCATCAAGATGTGCCGAAAGGCAAAAAATACCGATGACGTCGACATTCTGGTTTCCGGCTTTGAACCCGTAATTTTACGTGATCCGCATAAATATTTTCCGTTGTTGAAAAGCTGTATCGATGATGATAATATCTGGGTCAAAAGATTAGTGATCGTTACTATCGGGCACATTATGTTTCGGCACAAAAAGGAGGATATTACCACCGACTGTCTTGAACTTCTGAGAAATGAATTGTCGAATGAAAGCGAGCCTATCAGAAAAGCGACGAGTTGGATAATTGGGAGTTATGGTGTTAGGGCAGATCAGAACGCCGTAGCTTTGTTCATGAAGAGTTTTGCCGACTGCGAAAACCCTGTCGTAGTATGGAATTTTACCGAAGTATTCAGGCGTTCAAAGATTACTATACAAAAGGAGGTAAGCGATATTCTAATACCTTTATTTGAGAAATGGAGCGCGTCATCAAATGACAATATCAGTCAAAGCGCAAAAAGCGCGCTGAGAATCCTGAAAAAATAAAATTAAATTCTAAAGTTCTTAAAATATATTGTAATATATGAAACTACATTGTGTTTTGAAATGTATTAGTATATTTGTATTTTTGAGTACAATTCAGCAAGATATTTCTTAAAATAATCTATGAGGTTTTCATGACAGAAGCAGAGCTAAAAAAAATGACCGTCAAACAACTTAGAGATCTGGCGGCGGAAAAAACAGAAATACAAGGCTTGACGGGAATGAAAAAAGAAGAGTTGGTCATCGCCTTGATTGAAGAACTCAAAATTAAAATTGGGGAAAAAGATCCTGTTGCCGAAAAAAAGGCGGTTGTGTTGGATAGTAAATCTGCCAAAAATGAAATAATGCGGCTAAAACAAAAAATATCTGATTTATTGGGAGGTAAATCATCTAATCCGAAACAACTGAAAAATATACGCAGGCGCGTGAGAAACCTGAAAAGAATAATGCGTAAAGTCTCATAATATGTCAGATAATTTGCATAGAGTACTAATAAGGTCAAAAAAAGTAAACCGGCGAACTATTCTCCCGAACAGTTCCATGCCTATTTTTACTTAATTGAGAGACAAAAATTTAGTTGAATAACAAATCTGTGAACCAATGGAAAATTTGGCTCGTTTTAAAATTAACCTTAGCAATTTCCTAATGTATCAAAAGTATTCTGCAATAGCGTTACTATCCTCGGTTTTCCTTACATGCTCTCTCCAAAAACTTGCCGTTGGAATAACAAGTGACATAATTGAAAACGGTATTTCGGTTATGTACGAAATATCCGATGTCGACTTTGCACGAAGAGCCATGCCGTCAAGTTTGCTTCAAATCGATATATTCTTAAAAACAGACCCGGAAAACAAAAAATTACTTCTTAATGCGATAGAGGGATATACCGGTTATGCTCTTGGTTTTGTTGAAGACGAAGACCCGGATGCGGCAATAGGTCATTACCTGCACGCCTATAATTACGGTTTAACTCTTATGTCGCTCAATAAAGAACTTAAGAAGGGACTCGAAGGAAATACACAGGACCTCAAGGAGGCGCTTCAGTCTGCGCGAAAGGAGGATGTTCCTGCTCTTTTCTGGAGTGCAAATGCGTGGGGGAGTTATATTAATCTGAAAAGCGATATTGAGTCGCTTGCCCAGATGGGGATGGTTCAGGCAATAATGAACCGTGTTCTGGAACTTGATGAAACCTATTATTTTGGTAGCGCGTATGTATTTCTGGGAGTTTTAGAAGCATCAAAAGGATTTATCGGCAATCAGGAACTCGCAAAGTCTCATTTTGATCGTGCGCTGGAAATTTCCGGTGGCAAGTTTTTGCTTACCCATGTTTTATATGCCAGGTATTATGCGGTAATGAACGACGACAGAGAATTATTCTCTGCATTGCTTCAAAATGTAATAGAAACACCGGGTGATGTGCTTCCTGATTTCAGACTGATAAACGAGATAGCAAAAAGAAAGGCAAAATTCTACCTGAAAAATATAGATGAGTGGTTTGAATAAATATTGCGTTAAGATTATTGCGGAGGAGGGCATTAAAATGATCAGGGTTTTGAATTTAATTATAGTTATAGCAGTAATTTTTGCCGGTTCAGACGTCGCTGCACAAAAAAATCATACTATTAGATTAGCGACAGTAGCGCCGAGAGGGACCCCTGTTGACATAGCAAAAGAACTAAGCGAAGAGCTAAAAGAACTGAGCGGCGGCAGATTGAAATTAACAATATATGCCGGCTCGCGGGGAGACGATAGTGCCATAGTAAAAAAACTGGATCCCCGCAGGGGAAATTTGGATGCGGCAATGCTGACCGGGTTTGGATTGGGTCAAATTGTTTCGACCGTTAGAATCCTGGAAGTCCCATATTTGTTTAACAGTTATGAAGAAGTAGATTATGTGGTTGAAAAACTCCACGACACTTTTAGCCGTGAATTTGAAAAAGAAGGATATGTTCTGCTTGGCTGGGCAGAGGTCGGATTTGTTTATATATTTTCCAAAGAAAAAATTTCGACACAGCCTGATCTAAAGAGTTCCAAAATCTGGCAATGGCTGGAAGACCCGCTTGCCGAAGAGATGTTTAAAGCCCTGGACGTTCAGCCGATACCCCTTTCGGTTACCCAGGCTGTATCGTCACTTCAAACAGGACTGATAAATGCAGTTTATGCCCATCTTGAAGGGGCATTGCTGTTGAATTGGTTTGAAAGCGCCAACTATATGAACGAGCTGCCTATTACCTATGGAACTGGGGCATTGGTAATCACAAAGAAGAAATATGACGAGCTTGATGCCGATTTGCAAGAAATATTGAAGAGCACAAGCAAAAGAAAATTAAGAGAATTAATCGTAAGGTCTCGTAAGAACGAAGATAAATGGAGACAGCTTCTCAAGAGCGAAGGGATCGAATTCATACCGAAACCGGTAGGCAGCGATCTAAAAGTTTTCCTCGACGCTGGCAAAACCGTGCAAAAGAACCTGACAGGAAAACTGTACACTCAGGATATCCTCAACAGTGTCCTCGGATATTTAAGAGAATTCAGAAATAAACAATAGATTGAGTTGATATGAGGCTATTACGCTGGATAGATTCAAAATTTTCGACCGTTGAAAATTATCTACTTGTTTTACTGCTTACCTCAATAATATTTTTTTCCTTTCTAAGGATTGTCTTACGCAATTTCTTTGATACCGGAATCCGCGGTGTCGACGAATTCCTGGGTCACCTTGTCTTAATCGTAGCGTTTGTCGGCGCTGCACAGGCGACCCGTCTGCAAAAACATATCAAGATAGACGCTCTCTCCAAGATATTAAGCGACTCATCAAAAAATCTTGCAGCTATTTTTATAAATCTATTTGCACTCGTAATAACGCTAATACTTGCGTATGCCGCGGGGGAACACGTAATGTTCGAAAGGGAAATTGACGACACGATATTTGGTGTAAACAAATGGATTTATCAATTAGCAATGCCTCTTGGATTATTCCTTATTGCGTACCGCTTTTTCCTGCAGTTTGTTGAGAAAGTCCTCTCTTCCTTAAAAAGGAATCCTTAATGATTACATTCCTCGGATTATTAATCCTCATAATCGCCCTGTTTGGAGCTCCGTTATTCGTTGTCATCGGGAGCCTGACTTTATTGTTTTTGTCTAACAGCGGATTTAACATAAATGGAATCTTCCAAGAAGTGTATGGTGTTGCTACAAAACCCGATCTGCTTGCGATCCCTTTATTTACACTTGCCGGTTATATTTTGTCCGAGAGTAACACTCCAAAAAGAATAATCAATCTTACAAACGCTGCACTCGGATGGATGCCCGGTGGATTGGCTGTAGTTGCGCTTTTCGCCTGCGCCTTTTTTACCGCTTTTACCGGTGCGTCCGGAGTGACCATTATAGCGCTGGGTGGATTATTATATCCGCTTATGTTAAAAGCGAATTATAGTGAAAAATTTACCCTGGGTCTGCTTACCACTTCAGGCAGTCTGGGATTGTTGTTTCCTCCAAGTCTCGCGATAATTATCTATGGAGTAGTGGCAGGAATAAATATCAGCGACCTGTTTAAGGCAGGAATATTGCCGGGAATCTTGTTGATTATGCTCTTATCGGGTTACAGTATTATAAAAGGAAAAGGAAGTAAAGAAGAGCGAATACCGTTTAAATGGTCGTCTGTGTTAGCTGCGGTAAGAGAGTCGTTATGGGAAATACCTATGCCGTTCCTGATTATTTTTGGGATTTACGGTGGATTCGTGACAGCGACGGAAGCGGCTGCGGTACTCGTGGTCTACATATTGATAGTGGAGGTGTTTGTATACGGCGATTTGAATATTACAAGCGATATTCCGAAAATCATGCAAAAAAGTATGGTTCTTGTGGGTAGTATCCTGGTTATTATGGGTTTTGCATTAGCTATGACCGATTATTTGATAAGTGAAGAAATCCCACAGTCAATTCTCGAGATCATGCAGATATATATTACAGGACCGTTCATGTTCCTTGTTGTCTTGAATATTTTTCTGCTGGTAGTGGGATTTCTACTGGATATTTTTTCAGCAATACTTGTTGTTTCTCCGTTAATTATACCGATCGCAGCAGAATACGGTGTAGATCCGGTTCATCTCGGGATTATTTTTTTACTAAATCTCGAGATCGGCTATTCGACGCCTCCGGTAGGTTTAAACCTGTTTATTGCAAGTTTCCGCTTTGACAAACCGATATTGGATCTGTATAAGGCAGCAATCCCGTTTATTATCATTATGCTCATCACCCTTTTAATTGTTACGTATATTCCGTCCCTCAGTTTATTCCTGGTAAAATGATTTGGATGATTGCATAAACACCTCTCTTTGCTTCACCCAGCTTTTTTGACCTCCCACAAAAGCAGATATTTGAAACATTTCACCGACAAATAATGTAATATATGAATGATGAGTAGTTTTTCGTAGATGAACCAATTTATCCTCAGGATGAAACTATTTATGAATTTCAGAGTCAAATTGTAAAAGAGATATTCGACAGAACGGTTTTAGCTTGAACATTTTTGAGCTTTAATTGTAATTTAGAATAGAAAAATGACAAATATGTTATCATTATAACTAAAAGGAGTGGCGCTATGAGTGGTACTAAGACAGTCATTATACAGGTTCTCTCAGCTTTGACAGTAGTATTAGCTTTGATAATCGTATCAAGTCCGAATGCGGTTGCGCAAAGGACATTGACATTAGCAGAGGCAATGGGAATTGGATTAACCCAGAGTATAACTATCGAACTTGAGCAGATTCGATATGACCAACAGAGATTTGGCTTGGAATTAGTGAAGTCAAATCTAAAAACAAGAATGGATTTAAGATTTACCTTGCCTGAGTTTTCAAAAGGAATTACATCTATTGAAACGGGAGATGCAACGGTTTTTAGAGATGACAAGAGTTTTCGTTCATCCGGGTCCCTGACCATTACACAACCGCTTTTATTCTCAAACGGAACATTATCATTAAGATCGAGTTATTCTACTCTCAACCTGGAACGGGAAACCGGTATAACACAAAATAATCCTACAGGAATTATTGAAACGAATAGATGGACAGACGATTTTCGTTTGACCTATAATCAGCCGCTATTTCGACCCAATACATTAAGAAATGAGCTTGAGTCAACCGAGCGGAGTTTTACCATAGCAGAGAAACGTTTTGAGGAAACGGAAAATACGATTTGGTTTCAGGTGCAGCAGCAGTTTTACAGTCTTTACCGGTCAAAAAGACGGCTTGAAATTCAGGAACAGAACTATCAAAACATCAATCAAAACTACCAGGTTTCCGTAAACAAATTCCAGGCGGGAATATTGGCGGCGGTCGACAAGATGCAGTGGCAAGTCGACCTTGCTAATGCAGAATTGGATCTTATCAGTCAGGAACTTCAATATACGAGACAAAAAGACCAATTTAAAAGGTATATTGGAATGGATATGGATGAGGATTTTGAACCGGTGGCAAATATTGAAGTGACACCGATCGATTTCGATAAGTCAAAGGCGTTGGAAGAGGCAATGGTAAATAGTGTTAATTTACTAAACTCAGAGTATAGGATATTAGATCAAAAGAATAACCTTGAAGAAACAAAGGCACAGGACAGGATTCAGATCGACCTGACCTTATCATTCGGTTTGAACGAACAGGATGATTTTGGAAGACTCTTAAACGGCAGTTGGAATTGGAATTGGACAAATGGTCTTTTAAAAGATTTTTCACAGACTAATTCCGCTACAATAAATCTAAACATACCGATTTTTGATTCTGGAAGAAGAAAAAACAGAATTGCCCGTTCGGAAATTGGCATATTGCAAACGGTAAGAAGCCTTGATAATTCCCGGTTGGATTTACAACAGCAGATTCAGACTATTTTTGATGAAATCGAAAATGCAAGAAAGCGGATAAACACTTCTTCAGGAAGTGTGACTGTTGCGGAGGAGCAGTACTCGATTTCCCAACAGCGGTTTGAAATAGGCGACATCACAAGCGACCAGCTATTTACTTCAAACACCCGTTTGACAAACGCAAAGGAAGGCGCCCTTAATGCGCAGATAGATTATCTCTTGGCAACAGCGAATCTCTACCGCCAGACATTCTGGGATTTTGAAAATAACCGCCCCTTAAATGAAACAGTGCAGACCTTCAAAAGGTAAATTCAGAGAATTTGTCAAAAAACCCCTGCTGAGACGGGGGTTTTTTGATTTTGGCAATACCCGTTTATTTTTATTAAAAAATA
>JADFON010000379.1 GCA_022562855.1 Candidatus Zhuqueibacterota bacterium
CCCCTTGTTCCCCCTGTAAAAGGGGGATTTCAGAACTGCCTCAGCCGAATGGTAAATCCCCCTTTTGGCGTAAGCCCCGAAATGATGGGGGCAGGCAATCACTACGTGAGAGGGGGGATTCAGGGGGGTGTCGAAACAGTATTATAAACAAGAATAACATGTACTAATCCTTTATGTAACAAAGAATTACAGCAACGATTGTGAATTTTAACCGGACACCACTGACAGGAAAACAATAAAACAATGTGCGAAGAAACCTGTTACACAGAATAAAAGAAAAAATCTGTCTTGTTTTAAAATAGAAATATGTTACGGAAAAGAAGAAAAAACAGCCAAGAAGATACAAGCAACGATATTCTCAAGATACGGGGAATAAAATTACCCGGCAAAGTATCTGAACCGGCTATTGAATACCCGGTTACGGAAATAGTCAAGGATTTCGGAAAATTCATACAACAGCAGCTTCCCGAATCAAAAAGGGAAAAACAAAGTGAGAAAAAACATCGGCATATAAAAGAACTTTTGGTCAATTATGATAAGATTTATCGTGCTTTTCGAGCGCCAATCGGTGTGCTCGATAGTTTTTTTCAGTTAATTGAAGGCGCTCAAATTGTTAAGAAGGCGCCAGGTAATCGTTTAAAAAACTTAAGCGCTATGATTAATTCCGTACAGGCTGAACTTTTGAATATCGAGAACCTGCTTGTTTATCTCTTGCTTGTGTGGGCAAAAGATTTACCGCAACCGGTAATCAACCTGCTGTCGGCGGTAGACAGGGAATTAAGTTTTTCTGCAAAATCATTGAAAGCCCGCAGGATAAAAATTCAAATCGACGTAGATTCGTCCCTGGGAATTAAGTGTCCCCCGGAATTATTCGGATTGTGTCTGCGAAACGTCCTTGCAAATATTGTCGATTCTGCAAAATCGAACACTGTTCTATTAATTGGGACAAAATTATCTCACTTTCGCACTCAGTCAAAAGTTGACCTGTCATTTATACATCCTGTTGAGAAAGAAACCCCGATTGAATCCGGGAAGGCGTTTGATTTATTTTACTCCGATAAACCGTCACATCTTGGGATTGGGTTGACACTTTGCAGGGTGATATTGGAGAACGTGGGAGGTGAAATATTTTTAAAATCACTGCCGGAAAATAAAATGGAGACGACTCTCAGGATGCCTCTGTAATTCGGGCAGGAAATTAAAACTAAAAGAAAACGGATGCGCCGATACGGAAGGGAAAATCAGCATTATATTTATCGGAAAACCAGGTATTGTAATTGATCTCGGCATAAAATTTCACCGCCTGCAAGTAATAGTCTAAACCCGCAACTGCATGAAGACCCCAAAAACCGCCCAACGATTGCTTCTCAGACGGCGCCAACTCCTGGTTTCCGGTCAGTTTCCCGATCAATACATTCTGTTTCATCGTCGTTTCTGCTGAAGCATAGTCTACTCCGATTCCAATGCGCGGAACATATCTTCGCTCTAACTGTCTGCCGGTGAAGAACGAAACCGCTTTTGAGAACTGGGAAAACTGAAATGTTAAGGACCAGTTTATAATGGTCGTATTCATATCGAAATACCATCGCTTTACAGACACGAGACCTTCCGGTATTTCTGTTTCGGGATTCAAGACCGATTTTAATATTGACTTCTGCTTTATAAATGCCAGACCGCCTTCTACGGTTAGAAAAGAAGCAAGCATTTTGGAGACGGTCAGGTTTATTCCGCCGTTTGAAGTAAATGAAGGCGTAAAAATTCCGTTTCCCGAATATATTTTTTTATTGAGTTCATCGATAAGATTATTTGTAACCGGTTTAGCAATTTCATCATATTCACGAAAATAGTTTATTCCGACCGAAAACGGTTTGTAAGACTCGTCTTTAAATTCCGGTACAATGGTTTTTACCACAGGGTCTTCCTCGAATACCGTTTGCTTTAGGGGACTACCGGCTGATATGCTCTGAAGACGCCGCATAATTTCATCAGGGAGACCCTTCGACACAAGAATGATCTTATTTCCTTCGGGTTCTTTTTCCATAACTTTGGAAATGATTCTCACAACGCAGTATTCGGGAAAGATCTGCGTAACCTGCACGGCGCCGAAGTATTCCCGCTCAGTCTTATATTTTAATCTAAGCAATGGTAAGCGCTTGTCTTTTTCGAAATAGAGGTTGTAAACAGTATGATTTTTTACACCGTCGTTTGCTCCCACATTCAGTATGTAAAGATTACCTACTTTTTTTAGCAGAAAATTTTTATGTTCCTGTCCCTGTGCATTTATTGTCGAGTACATACTTACCTGCAGCACCACTGCCAATGCTAATATTATCTTAATCTTTCTCAATATCATAATGCTATTCTTTAGAAATCAATTGATATCTGGTTTCTTTCCTGCGCTGACAAATATTCCATATACTGAGGAGTTTTCAGATTCTCTATCACGGCGGGAAGCCGCTTTTTCAATACCGAGCCTGTCCAATTTGTACCATGTCCGATTTGACTGTCGAAATTTTCCGGTATTATACCGTTTATGGCTCGTAAACGGTCCGCTATCTCCGGATCCGAAGTCCGCAATATCGCTCTTTTGGCGGATGTATGCTTGATTTTTATATCCGCAGCGCTCTTTTTAACGGTAAATGACGCATAGCGCAGTACCGCAGATTTCATACCCTTTACAAGTCTTTCGAATATTATTTCTATTTCAGCGATCCGGCCAACGGTTAACCGGTTCAAACAGAATGAATACAGCCGCTGCAGTCCGTTTGA
>JADFON010000380.1 GCA_022562855.1 Candidatus Zhuqueibacterota bacterium
AGAGTATTTATATTTGTCATATAGCGCTGAAAAAACCTCTTCACCTCCAACCAATAATTTCAGGCTGTATATAGAAAAGTTGTTCTCATAGGTTCCGTTTCTGTCATACGATTCAATGCTCAAACCAATATCTCCCCAGACTTTTACCGGTTTACTCAGCGTAAAAACTCCATCCCTGCCGTTGTTCAAAGGAAGAATTTCAGGCGTCCAGTCATTTTCTACGTATGAGTTGATATTCAGGGGTCTGATACTGATTTTTGTCGGTCTTGGCGCAGATTCATCTTTGTCGGACAAACCGTTTGCTAATGGATTTATCGGATTATTATTGCTGTCCCGCAGTTCGAAATGAAGGTGTTGAAGACGTGTACCGCTCCTTCCGGTTATACCGAGGACTTCCCCCTTTATTACCGGAATTTCATTTTGTCCGAACCACAAATCTACAGAATACTTATTCAATTTTACTTGTTCATCTTCGGCAATGGCTTGAAATTTTTTCCCGAACAATCTTAAATGTCCATATACCGCTATATTTCCGTCCTTTAACCGGATATATATCGATCTACCGTAGCCAAAGGGTGAAATACGCATCCTGTACAAAAAGCCATCGTCTATTGCGATGACTCTGTGTCCATCACGCCAGATAGTCTTTATGTCAATTCCGGCGTGAAACCTGTCCGGTCTGTATTCGGCAAAAGAAGAATTGATAAATTTGCCATACTTTTCGCTGTCGGATATAGGCCAGATGTAGTCAATCTGGGCATAGGCAAAAGAGGCGCTACTGTAAACCAATATCGCTGAAAAAAGCGAATGTAAGAAAATGTTTTTTAATCTCATGATTACAAGTACCGAGGTCGAATATCCTACGATTTCTTGTCACAAATCGCATGAACAATGTTCTCGGTATTTACCAAATCCGTAAATAAAAAATCCGGGTTTGCTTCTATTAATTCTTCTTCATTCCTGAGGTGCTGGGATACAACGATACTTTTTGCATCGATCACTTTGCCGCATTTAATGTCGGCGACCGTATCACCGATAACAGATATATTTTTTGGAAGGAATTGGACCCCATACTCAGCTTCTGCACGGTTGACCGCTACTCTTGAAAGGTCGGTCCTATCAAATCCATCTTCACCGAATGCGCCCGTTGGCAGCAAATCATTTACACCGAACGGACCCAGTTTGATTCTTGCGCCTTTCTCGACATTCCCTGTCAATAATCCAAGAAAGACTTCCGGTCTTTCATTCAGCGCTTCTATCAACTCAAGGGCGCCTTCATACATGTACGCATCATTTTTTGCATTGTAATTTGTTTCCAAAAGTTCAAGATACCTTTTGATCACAGATTTCATCAGGGGTTGAATCTCTTGCACGAGACATCCGGCTTTTTCCAACAGGCTGCTTATTATAAGAAGATCGGTTTTCCCTGCACAAAAACCGGGTTCGATCTTTAATTGTTGTCCGATCTCTTCGTGAATCGCCTGCGAAAGGGATTGACGGGCGCCGGAACCCGGATGCAAAAGGGTGCCGTCGATGTCGAATAAAACTAAAATGTTTTCACTTATCATGATGCCGATTATTTAGGGTTGTAGGATTTAATAAAATCGCTTGATTTTATTTTTTTAACCGCCCCGAATTTCTCTATCCGGGGTACAATATTATCGGCATTTCCGAGTATCGTTATTACCGAATCCGTCCCGGAATAGTATTTATTTGCAGAATTGCTAACATCGGATTCGGAGACCATGTTTATGTTGTCTATGTGCTTTTCAATCGAATTCTCTGGCAGTCCGTAGAATCTAACATTCGAAAGTTGGTGTAATAAAAGCTTATTTGTTTCGAGGGACAGCGGATATAAACCTGTCAGATACTTTTTTGTGTCGGACAGTTCCTTTTCTGAGATTTTTTCGTTTTGTATTTGCTTGATTTCCTTTAAAATTAACTCTATCGTCAGGGCTGTCGATTCAGTTTTTGTAAATGTAGAAATTGTCAATGACCCGGGTTCTTTATACGCTGCAATAGTGCTCCTGATACCATAAGTCAACCCGCGGTTCACCCTTATTTCTGTCATTAATCGTGAGGGGAAACTCCCTCCGAAAAGTGTATTTGTAACGAGAAAATTGTGGTAATCCGGATTGTTCCTCGCTAAACCTATGTTACCAATTCTGATTTGAGCTTGTGTTTGATCATCTTTATCAACCACATAAACGGATATTCCTTTTATATCGTCCGCTTTTTTATAATTTTTCTTTCCTGAAGGCTTATTATTCAAGTTCGAAAAAAGTTGCTTCACTTTGCTCATGACTTTCTTCACCTTAACATCGCCTATGACCGACAAGAGCATCCTGGAATTCAGCAACCGGCTCTTATGATTATTTACAATACTTTCCCGATTTAAGTTCGTAACAGATGACTGATACCCTCTTACAGGATTACCGTATGGATGGTTCCCAAAGAGATTTTTATTATGAATCACAGAACAAAGCTGTCCAGGTTCATCGTTAATTGCAGCTAAATCGTTGACCGTTTTATTTTTGAGAAAAGTAATTTCATTTTCTTCAAATTTCGGTTCATTCAGCATTGTCGCCAACAACTCCAATCCATATTCCAAATCTCTTGAAAGAAACTCCCCCGATAGTATCACGAAATCATACCCAGCCGTTACATTAAGAGTAGCGCCTTTGCTTTCGACAGCGTAGGCAAAGCTATCTGCGCTGAATTTTCCCGCACCTTTTGCAAGAAGGTTCGCCGTTAACCGGGTTAATCCC
>JADFON010000381.1 GCA_022562855.1 Candidatus Zhuqueibacterota bacterium
CTTCAGTAAGGGATAATCTACTTCCCAAACAAATGATAGGTCGTTTTTTGATTTTGAAAGGTTGGGTCTATCATCTCCGTATTTTTTTACAGATTCTTCGTAGCTAACTATTGGAAATGGTTTCTTTGTTATTTTTTTGCCTAGTCCAGTTAGAGCGACACAAGGCCCGCCCCGGCATCCCTTCCTGCTCCTTCCCGTGTGTTCCGTTTTGCATTCTACTGGATTCCTTACGCTCAGTGAGATGGGAATGACATCCAAGAAATTTAACGAGACACTACTGAATGCGAAAAATAAAAAAACCCTGCCGTAATTCCTCTATGGAATAGGGCAGGGTTTTTTTGACTTTAAAAAAGGCGGATAATATTAATACATACCACCCATACCGCCGCCGCCCGGAGGCATCGGGGGCATTTTTTCGTCTTCCGGCTTATCCGCGATTATCGCTTCCGTAGTGATCATAATTCCTGCTATGCTGCATGCGTTTTCGAGAGCTATTCTTGTTACTTTCGTAGGATCGATGACACCTGATGTTACAAGATCAGTGTATTCTTCTGTGGTGACATTGTATCCATATGGGCCTTTTCCTTCTTTGACCTTGTTGACAACAACGGATGCTTCCAAGCCGGCGTTGTGGACGATCTGTCGGATCGGTTCTTCCAAAGCCCGCCGGACGATATCCACGCCGATTGCCTGGTCGCCTTTGAGTTTTAATTTGTCAAGTCCTGCCGCTGCACGCAGCAAAGCAACTCCGCCACCCGGAACAACTCCTTCTTCAACTGCTGCACGGGTTGCATGCAGGGCGTCCTCTACTCTTGCTTTTTTCTCTTTCATTTCGAATTCGGTCGCCGCGCCTATATTAAGAACTGCGACGCCGCCGGACAACTTGGCAAGCCTTTCCTGCAGTTTCTCTGTGTCGTAGTCCGAACTGGAGGATTCTACCTGATTTTTTAACTGCGCAATACGTCCCTTGATATCTTCCGACTTTCCACCGCCTTCGATTATCGTCGTGTCATCTTTATTGATGGTAATCTTCTTTGCTGATCCAAGATCGCTAGTGGTAACATTTTCCAGTTTAAAACCGGTCTCTTCCGAGATAACCCTGCCACCGGTCAAAATCGCGATATCTTCGAGCATTGCTTTACGACGATCACCGAACCCTGGGGCTTTGATTGCCACAACTTTCAACGTTCCGCGAAGTTTGTTTACGACCAATGTCGCAAGCGCCTCGCCTTCAATATCTTCTGCAATTACCAGGAAACCCTTGCCCGTCTGCGCTACTTTTTCAAGAATCGGCAAAAGGTCTTTCATTACGCTGATTTTCTTGTCATGAATAAGGATAACCGGTTCTTCCAGTTCCGCTTCCATCGTTTCCGAATTTGTGACAAAGTAGGGCGAAAGGTATCCCCGGTCAAACTGCATGCCTTCGACAACCTCAAGACTTGATTCGGTGGATTTTGCCTCCTCTACAGTTATGACGCCGTCTTTTCCTACTTTTTCCATTGCCTCAGCAATTTGTTTACCAATATCGCTGTCATTGTTAGCAGATATTGTACCAACTTGCTCTATTTCTTTCTTACCTGAAATTGGTTTACTCAACTTTTTTAATTCATTGACGACTTCCTTTACACTCTGGTCGATTCCCCGTTTGATGTTCATCGGATCAGCGCCGGCAGTGACATTTTTTAGTCCTTCGAGTAGAATAGCTTGTGCAAGGACTGTTGCCGTTGTTGTTCCGTCTCCTGCTACATCGCTGGTTTTGGATGCGACTTCTCTCAACATTTGAGCCCCCATATTCTCAAACGGATCTTCAAGTTCTATCTCTTTTGCAACGGTGACTCCGTCTTTTGTTGAAGTCGGTGAGCCAAATTTCTTGTCGATGACGACGTTCCTTCCTTTAGGTCCTAAAGTTACCTTGACGGTATCGGCAAGAATATTCACACCTTTTCTCAGAGCGCTTCTGGCTTCCGAATCAAATGCTATTAATTTTGGCATTACAATTTCCTCCTATCAATTTTTCATTTCCCTGAATACGGGATGATTATCCTAATATAGCAAGAAGTTCGTTTTCACGAATTATCAAATATTCCTCACCGTCAACGGTAACTTCAGTACCGCCGTATTTTGAATACAATACCCGGTCTCCGGTTTTGACGGCTGGTTTAATGAGCTGTCCGGTATCTGAATGTTTTCCAGGTCCGACCGCTGTTATTTTTCCTTCCTGCGGTTTTTCTTTTGCTGTATCCGGTAAAAATATTCCGCCTTTGGTTTTTTCTTCTGGGTCAACTGCTTTTACGACAACCCGGTCAGCAAGCGGTTTAATCTTCATAAGTCTACCTCCTTATACTTGAACACAATTAGTTAATATTTGAATAATATTTTTGAAACTGAGAAATTTCAAGAATTACGAATATATTCGGCGTGATTCCGGCTTTTTCTCTAATCTGATAAAAACTTCCGGAGTGAAATTTTATTAGCACTCTCTCTTAGGGAGTGCCAATATACAATGATTTACCTTTATTGTCAAGAACAAATTGATATGTACAGGGAAGGTGTTTGAACGACCTTAAAAATAAAATGAATATTTCAAATCAGGATTGCTGGAGAATGTAAATACTTACCGGGAATCTAAATGTACTCCTCGTATATCTGCTTTGCCTGCGGTCCGACCATTCCGATTATTTCACGAATTTTACTCGAGAAGTTTTCGCCTTTAACCGGAACGTGTCTTGGTGGTTTGACATCGAATGCGGTTTCAAGG
>JADFON010000382.1 GCA_022562855.1 Candidatus Zhuqueibacterota bacterium
GATATAACGCAAATTATTTTGGACGAGATACATGCCGAACAATGTGCTCTTCTTCTTGTAAACGAAGAAGACGATAATTTGATATTAAAAGCAATAAAAAAACAGGGAGATAAGGAAGGATCGTTTTTTAACAACCATGCAGAAACTTCGTTTAGCAGCGAGGAAGGTCTTGCAGGCGCCGTATTCCAGTCGGGTGAATCGATTTATATAAAGAACACAAAAAATGACAAGAGGTTTAAAAAAGACCCTCTTTATGTGGAGTTTATGAAATCCGTTCTTTGCATTCCCCTGATATCCGGGAAAAACACAATCGGAGTTTTAAGACTAAGCGCACCCGAGTCGAATGCATTTAATAAAGAAGACCAGAACCTGCTTCAAATCGTCGCCAACCAGGTGGCAAACGTCCTGCAAAATGTTCAGCTTGTCAATAATCTCAAGCAATCGTACCGACAACAGGAACAAGTACTTGAGAGATTAAGACGGGCAGAAATGCAGTTGTCAAATTATTCAAAAGACCTTGAAATAATCGTTGAAAAACGGACAAATGAATTAGTACAATCTGAAAAACTTGCAACCGTAGGTCAGTTGGTGGCGGGAGTAGCGCATGAGTTGAATAATCCGCTTGCGATCATCATGGGCTACGCGGATCTAATGATTTCCGATGAGGAAGCCGATGGAAAATTCATTTCCAGACTTGAAAAAATTCACCTTGCCACCATGCGGTGCGCAAAAATTGTAAACAATCTCCTCAAATTCTCACAGAAAAGCAAAATCGAGAAAAAAGTTGTCAACATAAATGATTTGATACGGGAAACACTCGAATTATTTGAATACCAGTTCAAGGTCAACGACATAAAAGTAAAGAGAAAACTTCAGGAGGATCTTCCAACCACTCTCTGCGACCCGCAACAAATCCAGCAGGTCTTTCTTAATCTGATATCAAACTCATACGATGCTATGGCAAAGCAGGATGATAATAAATCTTTTGAGGTAATAGCCAAGCTAAAAAATGATATGATCGTCATCGAATTTCGGGATACCGGACCGGGAATCAACAAAGTAAATCAGAGGAAACTGTTTGAACCGTTCTTTACCACAAAAGAAGTGGGTAAAGGAACCGGTCTTGGACTCAGTTTAAGTTACGGAATAATCAAAGAACATAATGGTGAAATAGAATATGACAGCTCATATAAAAAGGGAGCTAAATTTATTATTCAGCTTCCGGTTATAGGAGAACCGGCGCTAAAAGTCAGCAAGAAACAACCTGCTTATTTCATAGATTCAAATACTAAAGTCCTGATCGTTGATGATGAACACGATATTATATCATTCCAGCAGGACATACTCAGCAACTATTCTTGCGAGGTTGACGTTGCTTCAAGCGGGAAAAAAGCGCTAACCAAGTTGAACAAGAAGGGATACGATGTAATTATAAGCGATATTAAGATGCCCGGCAAAATTGACGGGATAAATCTCTATAAAGAACTCAAGAAAATCAAACCCGGTCTTGAAAAAAGAATGATCTTTACGACAGGCGACATCGTGAGTGCAAAAACGCAAAAATTCCTTGAAGATGTCGATAACCTGTATTTAAAAAAACCGTTTCTTATAAGCGAATTCATAGACAAGGTAAATCAATGTCTGAAGGTGGATATTAATAACTGACGAGAATTGTCATTCCCGAATAATTTCCTTCCAAAGTGATACGCTTTAGCTGTGCAAACTGACAGATCGGCATGGACTTTAAACAGGAATTATTATTATGCAAAAAAGGCAGTTTGATATTGAAGTCAGTCAGAACAGAACCATTCGGGGAGATATATTCACCCCGGAGTATCCTGAGGGCAAACCGTTGGTTATTTTTTGCCATGGTTTTAAAGGATTCAAAAACTGGGGAGAGTGGCAATTCGGTATGGAAAAGATATGCAATAACGGTTTTTACGTTATTGCTTTCAACTTCTCGTATAACGGAATCGGCACCGACCTGCAAAACTTCGGCGAGCTCAATAAGTTCGAACAAAACACCATCGGGAAAGAACTTGAAGATCTGGATATCCTTGTTGGAAAGATCGATGACGGAGAAATTTTCCCTGAAATCAAAGGGAACCCGAAAAAGGGGATTATCGGTCACAGCCGCGGAGGAGGAACAGCCATTCTATTTGCTTCTCAATCGAAGAAAATCGATTGCATTGTAACATGGGCAAGTATATCGAGCTTTGACAATTATCTTTCCCAGGGCGTTCAGTGGCGCGAAGATGGTTTTATTGAGTTTGAAAACGCAAGAACTAAACAAATAATGAGGATGAACGTGGAATTCCTGAACGATCTTGAGAGGTCGCCTTTAGAAAAAAATATATTGAGGGCGGAAAGCTCTCACGGATTACCGCATTTGATACTACACGGCGACAAAGACGAGGCAGTCCCGCTTGAAGAAGCGCAAAAATTATTAGACGCGTCTAATAAATCCGCTTCGAAAATGGAAATCATACCGGAAGGAACGCATACGTTCGGACAATCTCATCCTGCTTCATCGATAAACCCGGTATTTGACACTGTCTTGAATAAATCAATCGAATGGTTTCGGAATCATTTTAACTAATAGGACAATTATAACATTTTATTTAGATGGATTCAAACCCGCCAAAACCGGTCGTTCTCCGATTTGATGAAATTGAAATTGGCAGAGAGGCATATTTTAACAGAACCATAACAGAGAAAGATCTTAAGCAATTTGCCGAGATAACAGGCGACTACAAC
>JADFON010000383.1 GCA_022562855.1 Candidatus Zhuqueibacterota bacterium
CGATTTATGAACTTTGAATTCCTCGAAAATGTAGTCGACTTTATCGTAATTACCTCCCCTCATAAATTTTTCAAGCGCTTTTAAAGCCGCTTCCTCAACCTTCTTTTTTGGGAGTTTGTATTCCTTCCCAAGACTTGCCGCCAGCTCAAATTTTCCTTTTTCCAGCGAATAATTAAACATCTTGATAATAGCATCCTGGATACGGGAAAGAGGGAGTTTGAATTCTTTTTCTACGCGCTGAGCCTTATTATAGCGCATTTGATTGAAATAGCGGTTGAATGCAGTTACAGCAGTGTCAATATACGACTTTTCCGGGAATCCAAACTCCTTCATTAGACGTGCGGCATATTCGTAGTCATCCTGTTCGAGAAGCTTTTCAATAGCTGTTCCCGATGCATTGCTTGTAACCTTTGCAGGCAGGTCATACTCACGCTTTATTTTTGTAGCGCCGCTAAACAAACCCATTCTGACTTTTTGGTCGAACTCCTTGGCAGCCCAGGATTGCGCTGACTTATTATCACCGATTGTCTTGAAGTAATGCGCCTTAACCAGGTTGTCATTGACCAATTCAACCATTCGGCGGAGTCGTTCTCTATCTTGCATATACTAAATCTATTTGTTTTATGGATACGGTCTAACTTGCTTTAGTAAAGCATTAGCTGCAATTATACAGTGTACAATCTTTCGTAAAAAAAATCAAGGAAAATCAAACTCCGTATGTGAATATGCGTAGTCAATAGTTATAATTGTGATATATAACATCAATTGTTTATTTTACAAATACTTTACTAAGATTGTATTCGGTAAGTATATTCAATAACTACATTAATCCTTCTCAAAAATAAATCAAGCTTTTGCGTTTTTATCTCTGCAAGGCTGTATATCAACTGTATGTTGAAAAAACCTCCGCAGGGTTAAAAAATCGCTGAAAAACCAATTGGAAATTAGTACATGATTTTGTATCATTAATGCCAATTTATTATTGATGAGAATTGAGGCGATCTATTTTCAACGAAAAGGCGGGGTCAGACGTGTAGTTTTTGCTCCATATATGGATGAGGAAGATTGACAATATGAATGCACTTGAGCACAATAAAACCTGGTTAAAAAGATCTATGCTGTTTTCTGCAGGACATTTCTTTTCGGACATATTTCCCGGGTTTTTAGCGCCTATACTGCCATTATTAATGTCCAGGTATGATTTTTCATTGACCTTTGCGGGATTTCTTGCTGCTGCTACCGCGTTTTCCGCCTCGATGACACAAACGGTTTTTGGGTATATAAGCGACAGGTGGCCACACAGATTCTTTGTCATAATCGGACCCGTAATAGCGGCAGTTTTTTTCAGTATTCTGGGTTATATGCCAAACAAGTGGATGATCCTTTTTTGTCTTTTTATGGGTGGAATCGGTGTCGCCCAGTTCCATCCTTTGGCAGCAAAAATGGTAAGCAAGGTGGAACCGGAGCACAAAGGAAAAGCCATGGCGATATTTGTAACCGGGGGCAGTATCGGTTATTCTTTGGGTCCGATAATTGTAACCTCATTGATCGCTTACCGTGACATTTACTTTGTACCTGTTGCTGCAATTCCGACATTGATTTTTGCCTTGCTGATGAACAAATTTGCTCCTAAAAATACGATAAACGCTTCTCAATCATCATTCAAGCTCAATCGAGATAATATCAAGCAAATAACTTCGGTAAGTATTTATGTGGTAATCGGAATAGTAAGAAGTGTGGTAATTATGGGTTTTAACGCTTTTATTCCTATACTTTTTTCTATGAGAGGATTTTCTCTTGAAACAGGGGGTTTTGCCATATTTTTGATCCACTTTTTTGGAGGTTTGGGGGTATTAGCGGGTGGAATGCTGAGCGACCGTATTTCACCAAAAATTGTAATTTCCGCATCATTTATAGCGGTGAGCCCGGCATTGTATCTGTTCTTGCATTCGACTGGACCAATGGCTTTTGCGGCGCTCGGGATTGCAGGATTTTTTCTCTATTCGTCCATACCCGCGATTATAACACAGGCACAGGCGGCAATGCCCCAAAACTTGAGTGTTGTTTCAAGCATGGTAATGGGTGTTTCATGGGGAATAGGCGGGATGCTCGTTATGTTCGTCGGGAAATCTGCCGATGTATTTGGTATTCTTCCTACTTTGAATGTGTTGTCCTTTTTCCCTGTTATAGCATTTATGATATCACTTCTTCTCTTTCACAAGAGATTCTCTGAATGAAACATGATCCTTCTCTTTCTTTTTCCACTGTTCATCGTACTTCTTTATCTCCGATTCATTCTTCATTCCCTTCAATACAACATGGCGAAAGTCAGGATAAGTTCCCTTCTCGATCATCAGGTCGATGTTACCATTGTAGTAACCGTCATAGGGGAGGCTCATGGATAGTGGGGGGAAGTAATCCGCTTATCTCTAGGAATCTATTTCTAAATTCCCAGAGTAAAGGGACTATTTTTTGAAAGGATTTGGTACACCTCTGTAAAGTACGGTTCCACTTATGGTATTGAGGTCTGATGAATGTGAAAGAGTTAAACTACTTCCACTGCTCCATAGAGAACCACCTGAGAAGTTTGCAATTGACGCACATACGGTACGTCCACTTCCCACAAGGATATTATCCATGAGTTCTGTTCCTGAGCTGCTTGTAGGAGTTGCGGAGAATCCGAGATCAAATGTTGCACCATCCGGATTTCTATTCATAGAAATACAAGCTTCTAATACTCTTATATTCCTACCAGTA
>JADFON010000384.1 GCA_022562855.1 Candidatus Zhuqueibacterota bacterium
CGGTCAATTATCTTATCGTGCTCGATCATCAACTCCTGGCTATAACCGCGTTTAACGGCAAATCTGTGGTCAAGAGCAGCTATAGAGTTATCGCTTGCCCCCGTGTAAACCGCAATATTGGCGCCCAACGGAGTCATAACGTCACCGGTACGCTGGAAAGAAAACCCAGCTTGCGGGTCTTTGAATTCGGAGAGCTTTAATATAGCCGCCTCGACGTTTGTGTTTACGATAAACCTGGTCATTTTAAAAGGGCGAAAGGCAACAAACAAGTCTACAAGATCGTTATAGGAAAGATTAGCAAAACCGGAGACAGATGCGGAAACCGAATTTGCCGCCCCGACCGTACCGTCGCCATCGATAATCAAATTGTAAATTGCGCCGATTTTATCGTTTTGAATGTTATATCCGACATACCAGAGAACAACTTTCAACTCGGACAGATCGCTGTGTTGTATCACTTTGTAGGTAAAATCGAAAGCCCTGCCGTAATCGTTGAGACTTATGGTTTTGTCCCGGTACATTACGGTCACTTTCGGCATTTCCGTTCCTTGCCCGAATTTTGCAAGACTTTTTCCTTTTTCCGAAGGGCTTGCTATATAGAGCGGTTGAAATGATGGAGCTTTTACTTTCGAGGAAACCGCGATAAGGTCGTCTGCATCCGAATAAAGCTGCATTCCTTTGATAATCTGTCTTCTGAACCACTCCGGAGCCAGTATCATTCCCCTCCCGTTGAACAACTCCTGCACAGAGACGGAGTTGTATTCACCGGAGCGAATGCCAAACAGCATGAGTTGACGCTCAAACGCATCGAGCGGCCAGTCCATAGCGCCGTTGTTGTTTCGCGGAGTAGGGTCCATGTCTTCCAGAAGTGCACTGATCGAGATTTTCTTTTCATTTGCTTCATTGTATAACTCCATTGTGCCGGTGCGGGACATATGCTCTATATTTTTTGAAATATCTTTTGCTCGACTTAAATCCATTTTTATAACTCCTTTCGTTAAAGAAGAACATCGCATGTTGTTGCGGTTGTGTCTACGCTTAGTGTAAACCCGCGTGAAATTCCGTTGGTAACGCCTTTGTCAACTTTTCCATCACCGGACATCTGCACAGCCCAGCCTCTTACCGGCGCAGTACCGGTATAGGCAAGATCCGTGCAAACTCCCTTGACCTGAACAAAGCCGATTTCACCGTCGTCCGACACTCCGAGAAGCTTTCCAAGAAAAACCTCGCCGTCGGCGCCTTCTGAAATTTCATTATTTGCCGTTAATGCAACCGGGCTGCCGATATCGGATTCATTAACGCTTGGTGTGGTTGATGCGTTTTCGATGTTAAATGGAAGAACAAGAATGCCCTGTTCTTCATTGTCTATAACTCGTGGGTCTGCAGGCATGGAATTTTCTCCTTTTTCGTGTAAATTTCATTATTTGTTTTAATTGTCTGCATTGTGTTTACAATATTGTTTAACTTTGATAAGCGTGAAGATTTCTTAACAAGGTGTTTTGCTCCGGCTGCCCGATTTCGCTCATCTTTTCAACGAGTCGAAATTTGGAATCGAAACGTTTTAAGACTAATTTATGAAGACTTCGCAATTCATCTATGGGACGTGATTCGAATCCTTCTAATCTGCCTTCAACATCTTTCTCATTAATGAGAATCAATTTAGCCCTGCAATCTTCAAGAATAATGGAGCGTAATTCAGTTGCCTCCTTTTTCAAATTCCGATATGCTGCCGATTCCTCCGTCATTTTATCATATTCCGCTGATGCGGCGGCAGCTAAATTCATAATATCACGTTTAAAGACAGGTAGATTAATTGGTTCACCGGAATCGAATTCCGAGAATAAATCATCAAGCTTTTGAGTTAACTGTTTCATTGTTTACCTTTTTTGTAAATTTTTCTCCATTCCCGCTGTTCCCGGTGTAAAGCACCACATGGAAACGGAATTCAGATTTTTTGATTGGGACAAAGATACTTTTTCCGGGATAAAGTATCAAATCCAAGTAAGATGGGATTTTAATTTGCGTTTTGGTTAAGCAGGAGATTTTGTTAACGCCGGGTCAAAAGAAAGTTGAAATGAATCGAATTCAAAAAAATACGTTGCTTTGACATGCTCTAAATTGTTATATTGAGTGGGTTTTTGAAAGAAAAGACGGAAATTCTTTTCCCCGGAAAAAATGAAACTTATCATGAAATTCTTTTGTTTACATTACATTGTAACCATTTGAAATTGTATCCTGTCGATATATGAGAATATTCTTTTAAAATTTCGCCTCTTTCACTGGTACAACAAATCTTTCACCGATAAAATAGAAAGTTAAATAGCATTGATTTTTGAGGAGTAAATAATGCAGTCAAAGTTAAAATTCGATACTCTGGAAATATTTAAAAATGGTCATAATGCATCGGTAGAAAACCGTGACGAAATTCATGCATTTGTAAAGAACTTTTACGAAAAAATTATTAAAACAAACAAAGATTTTGAACAGGGCACCTGTTGCATTCCCGGCGATAACCGGATCGTATCTATATATGAATTACTGCCCGATGAGTTGCTGCAGCATAATTATGGTTGTGGATCCACCATACCGTTTGACGACCTGACCGGCTTGACGGTAGCTGATTGGGGCTGTGGTTCCGGTGTCGATTGCTTTACCCTTGCACATCTGGTAGGACCTTCCGGCAAAGTAATTGGAATCGATATGTCGGAGGAACAGCTAAAAAGAGCGGACAGATTTACGCCTGTCATTA
>JADFON010000385.1 GCA_022562855.1 Candidatus Zhuqueibacterota bacterium
AATTGCCCAGTTACTAAATGATTTTAAGATAAATGTCAATTAGACCCGGACATTTTTATAAGAGCGGTTTTATATCTCTTACAGCAAAACAAACTTCTTGATAAAGAACTTATTTTTCGTATTTTATAACGTTTGATTTTTAATTGATTAACTGAACATGGAAATACTCTAAAAAATATGGATTACGAATTTAAGAAAATAGAGAAAAAGTGGCAGGAAAGATGGAATGAAGCAAAAGCTTATAAGGCTTCCGAAGACAGATCGAAGCCGAAATTCTATTGCCTCGAAATGTATCCATATCCGTCCGGCAAACTGCACATGGGGCATGTCCGCAACTATTCGATAGGAGATGTACTCGCGAGATTTAAACGAAGGAATGGTTTCAATGTGCTTTACCCTATGGGTTATGACGCCATGGGTCTGCCCGCAGAAAATGCAGCCATTCAAAAGAATATTCATCCACGGGAATGGACGCTCAATTGTATTGAATTAATGAAGGAGCAGCAGCACCAAATGGGGTTTAGTTATGATTGGGACCGAATGGTGTCCACCTGTCTGCCGGAGTACTACAAATGGAATCAATGGATTTTTATACAGTTTTTCAAAAATGACCTTGCTTACAAGAAAAAAGTACCGATAAACTGGTGTAAAAAGTGCGGAACAGTTCTTGCGAACGAGCAGGTAATCGACGGATTGTGCTGGAGATGTGACACAGAGGTAGAAGAAAAAGAGCTTGAACAGTGGCTGTTCAATATTCGGAAATATGCCGATGAACTGCTCGATTCTTTGGACGACCTGAAAGAGTGGCCGGAAAAGGTCAAGTTGATGCAGAAAAACTGGATAGGGAAATCGGTCGGGACGGAAATCATCTTCCAGGTTACCGATTCGGAACTGATAATACCCGCTTTTACGACCCGTCCCGACACATTATTCGGAGTTACCTATTTGTTGATGGCGGCTGAACATCCAATGATTCCGGAGTTGATAGAAAATAGTCCCGAAAAAGAAAAAATCGATACATTTATAGCAAAAACCAAGAAGAAATCCCGTATCGACCGGCTCGCCGATACGCAAGACAAAGACGGTATATTTACCGGACGGTATTTCAACCATCCTCTGACCGGTGAAAAATTCCCAATTTTTGTTGCCGATTATGTATTGATGGATTATGGAACGGGAGCCGTCATGGCGGTACCGGCGCACGACCAGCGTGATTTCGAATTCGCGAAAAAATTCGACCTTCCCATAAGAGTGGTGATAACACCGGACAAAGATAATCCCCTACGGGTTGAGGAAATGGAAGAGGCTTATGTTGATCCCGGGATGGTGGTAAATTCGGATAAATTCGATGGGATGACTAATGAAAATGCGAAAAAAGCAATAACCAACGAGCTTAAATCTAAGGGACTCGGCGATTTTTCAACTACCTACCGTCTGCGCGACTGGCTCATTTCCCGGCAGCGGTACTGGGGTACGCCGATACCGATTATCTACTGCGATTCCTGCGGTATTGTTCCGGTTCCTGAGGATGATTTACCTGTTGTTCTCCCTGACGATGTGAAATTTACAGGGGAAGGAAACCCCCTTGATACGTCACCGACTTTTTCAAAAGCAGCCTGCCCGGAATGCGGCGAACCGGCTCGTAGAGAAACAGACACGATGGACACCTTTGTCGACAGTTCATGGTATTTTCTACGGTATTTATCGCCCGATGACAGCGAAAAAGCCTTCGACAGCGAAAAAGCGGATTTCTGGTTGCCGGTTGACCATTATATCGGCGGTATTACTCATGCGATCCTGCATTTACTGTATGCACGTTTCTTTATAAAAGCCCTGCGCGACCTCGGTTTGACAAAAATTTCCGAACCGTTCAAACGCCTGACTACGCAGGGAATGGTGCTCAATAATGGCGAAGTTATGTCAAAATCCAAGGGTAATGTGGTTGACCCGGGGAAGCTTATCGATAAATTCGGTACGGATTCCATAAGAACGTTTATTTTGTTTGCCGCCCCCCCTGAAAAAGAATACGATTGGAACGATGACGGGATTTTTGGCGCGTCACGCTTTCTGAACAGGATATGGAACATGGTTTCCGATAATAAGGAAATACTGATAAAATATGGAAAAAGTGAAACCACTTACAGGTATGAGACAAAAGAGGAAAAACAGCTTGCCCGGGCTATAGAAGCCGCAACAAAACAAGTGACCGAAAGCATAGAATCCCTGCATTACAATACTGCTATCAGCGGTATGATGGAGTTATTCAATGAGTTGAGGGATTTTATTACGGCAGTCTCTGGTTTTCAAACAAACGACGTACAAGCTGCACTTGTTTCAAAAGGAATACTACGGCTTCTTTCATTGTTGAATCCGTTTGCGCCTCACATTACCGAAGAACTATGGGAGGCGATAGGCGGTGAAGGATTTATATCCCTGTCCGATTGGCACAAATACGATCCTTCCCTGCTTGCCACCGATGAAATCACCCTCGCTGTTCAGGTAAACGGAAAAGTCCGGGGTCAGCTTGTAGTTTCTTCAGACCTGTCTGAGGAAGAAATTAAAGAGCAGGCACAGCAAGTCCCGAATGTTTCCAAATTCCTGAACGGTAACATCCGCAAAATTATCTACGTCAAAAACCGCCTGGTTAATATCGTGGTGTGATTAAATTTTTCGCATATGAGGATTGTGGTGGTAAATTACATCCCCCTTTTTTAAGGGGGATTTTTGTTAATTTCCAATGTAAATAG
>JADFON010000022.1 GCA_022562855.1 Candidatus Zhuqueibacterota bacterium
TATTCTATGATCTTTTCGTTTGCATAGATTTTTTCGTCCATCATTTTACACGGCTGGCACCAATCTGCAAACACATCGACAATAATCGGTTTGTTTTCTTCTAATGCTTTATCCATTCCGTCGTTAAAAGCAAGCCAGTTCAAACCGTTTTCCGGCACGTACAGGTCGACGGTTTCGGTGGATTGGACCTGGGCATTATAGGTTAAACCAACAACAGCCAGCGCTACTATGACCAGGGGAATATATATACGATATGATTTAAAAGAGCTCTTCACGGGATCACCTTTCATTTATTCTAATATTGATTCTACCTTGCTCATTATCTTCACCTTGGGTACTGCGCCGACAATTTGGTCGGTTACCTTTCCGTTCTTAAAGAAAACGATAGACGGAATACTTCGAATCTGGTACTTCGACGATACCTTGGGGTTTGAATCTACATCAACCTTTCCTACCTTCAATTTCCCATCAAATTCATTTGCGATTTCATCAACCGTGGGAGCTATCATTTTACAGGGAGCGCACCATTCAGCCCAAAAATCGACAAGAACCGGAATCGACGAGTTTAGAACTTCTTCTTCAAAGTTACCGTCAGTAAACGTAATTTGGTTTGCCATTTAATCTCCTCGCACCTTAAAAAATTAGCAGATCAGCAGGTAACAATCTTAAAACGTATCAAACTAAGCAATGGTTCCCTCTCATTGCATTACTTGCTTCTTCTGCATTTATTCAATTTCAGCATAATTTATTTGAGCTTAACAGCCGTTCCGTACGCTAAAATTTCGGATGCCGTACTCATTATATCGGATGAAGCGAAACGGACATTCACAATTGCATTGGCTCCAAGTTCTTCCGCGTTTTCTGTCATTCTTTCCACAGCCTGTTCCCGCGAATCGGTCATCATTTTAGTATAGTCTTTGAGTTCTCCGCCAACTATTGATTTCAACCCGGCGCCTATATCCCTGAACACGTTTTTTGCGCGAATCGTGTTTCCTCGAACAAGACCAAGTGTTTGATAAATCTCCTTTCCGATTACATCGGGAGTAGTTACAAGAAGCATATAAACATCCTCCACATTTTAAAGTAAATAAATTGAATTAAATAATCAACAATCATTTTCTGAATTTCTCCTTTTATTCCAGCCAACCACGGTGCACAAGGCTTACAGCATTCAGACTAATATATCAAGTGGGTACATTCCCCTTCTCTTTCAAAGAGAAGGTGGGTAGGGGATGAGTTTTCTGGGTTTTCAATAATTTTAACTTATCGAACATCATGTCTCAGCAAAGAAAAATACGCCCCTACAAAAATATAAGTATAAATACCATCATGTTCGCCCCTAACATAATAGTCATCCTGTTCTGTAAATGTATTATTGTATTAGTAGTATGCTACAATTATTGCATTTTGTTCCATTTTCGAATAATTTTCTGTCACAATCAAAACAAAACCAATTTATAACCTCATTTTTTATGCATACGATCGGTAATCAGTGACTCGGGTTTGCTGCCTGAAAATGGAATTTGCCCAAATCGAAATGATTATCACAAATCAATATTTGTGATATATTTAACAATATAAAGCAAAAAAAAGTCTTTTGTTATGATAGCTTGTTATTCAGTCTTAGGAGAATCAAATATTTATACATTTTAAATTGGTTTCAGATTCGCAGGTTATCTGTTCAGGGATTCCATTATTTTTTCTGCCGCATCCTGCAATTTCGATAATTCAACCGTATTCTGCTTACCTTCAGCCATATCCTTGATTGTGCATTTTCCTTCGGCTTTTTCATCGGGTCCATACATTATCACAAAGGGGATATTCTTTTTGTTGGCATAATTGAACTGTTTTTTTAGCTTATCCGGTTTGAAATACATCTCCGCACGTATGCCCGAATCGTGAAGCCGGCGTGTGATCTTCAGGCAGTCGCGACGCATTTCACTGCTGTAAAAACAAATCAGGAAATCGACGTCTGAATCCTGTCCCCCCGGGTTGAAATCAGGTGAATCCTGCAATATAGCGTGAATACGTTCAAAACCGAACGAAGTACCGACCGCAGGCGTTTGTTCTTTTGAAAAAAGTCCTACAAGATCATCATACCGCCCGCCGCCGGCAACGGACCCGATATCCGGGCGGTCGGGTAAAATCACTTCAAAAATCGGACCTGTGTAATAATCGAGTCCCCTCGCCATGGCAAAATCGAAGACCGCTTTGTCCTCGTTTACATCCATCTCAGATAGTATATCAAGCAGCGACCGGATTTCATCAAAACCTTCAATCAACGCCGCTGACTTTGGAATTTCCGATTCGAGGAGTTCCAGTCCTTTTGTGCCGGACTGCCTTCTTTCCAGGATACCGCAGAGGTTGACTACACTTTTTTTGGCATAACCGTATTGAAGCAATTCTTGTTCAACTACTGCCAGACCCCCTTTGTCGAGTTTATCTATGGAACGGCACACCTTGTGTTCGGATTCTTCATCAAACCCCAGTCCGGTTATCAGTCCTCTTAGAATCTTCCTGCTGTTCACGCGGATCTCAAATTTTCCGATTTTCAGTTCATCAAATACATCTGCCATCAGCGCGACGATTTCAGCGTCAGCCATCATCTCGTACGACCAGACAGTATCTACGTCGCATTGATAAAACTCCCGGTATCTGCCCCGTTTGAGCTGCGGGTTGTCGGCACGCCAGACCGGCTGAATCTGGTAGCGTTTGAATGGTTTGGGCAAATGCGGGTTCATAGCGATCACACGTGCAAGTGGAACGGTCAAGTCGTACCGAAGAGCCAGTTCTTTCCCCCCTTTTCGCGCAAGAGGGTAGAGCATCTTGTCCGCTTCATCCCCGTATTTTCCCGCGAGAATCTCGAGGAATTCGACAGCCGGAGTCTCAAGCGGGGCAAATCCATACCGCACAAACACCGACTTCATTATCCCGGTGATTCTTTCACGTATCCGCATATCATGCGGCAGAAAATCTCTAGTACCTTTAAATGTTCGTGGAGTAATAAAAGGCATGATAAATTAAGGAGTTGTGATTTTGAGGCTTAGATTGGAATTAAAATGACCGGCTTAAATAAATTGTTTTATTATTACGTTATCCAATTTTCTACAATTATCTGTAACTACTGTAGATTATTCGTCAATTTAACAAAAAATAACGAATGATAAAACAACTATTGTGTTACACGAATAGGAAAAACTTGTTCATTCAGGCAGGAAACAAAAAAAAGGACATGCGTCCTTTTTTTTGTTTAAATTTTTTTAAACTATCCTCTTATATACCGAATTCCTTGAGAAGCTTATCGGCTATAGAAGAGGAGATATTGCTCTGGTTGTAGAAACCGTCCAATATACGCTGCCGTACCTCGGCAATTTTATCTTCGCGTACATCTGGGGTTTCCTTAATTGTTTTGGATGCAGCCGCTTGTAGACCTTGTGTATCCTGGAGTTTTCTTGCCTGAGAAGATATTTCTACCTTATCGCCATTCAGTTTAACAGGGGGGGAATCCGGTTTGTTGCGTCCCTTCCTTTGGACCTGCTGTGCCTGTACAGACTGACCAACCTGGTTTACTTTCATTTGAGTAACCTCCTCCAGTAATTATATCGGCAAGTCCAATAAAAATCTTAATTATTTCCTAATAATATTTTTGATTATACGAGTTTTTTTTCTACATGTCAAGGCATTTAAATGTTTTGTCTTGATTTATGTTAATAATGTCCAACTTTTTCCGCAATGATCGGCTTAAATTTAGCGGCTGTTGTTTAGCCGGAGCTGTTCAATGCATTCATCGATGGTCAGATCAAACTCGTTTTGAAACAATTTTTGAGCATGATAAATATCCTGAAACCCGACTTCAAGGCATATTTCCTCAGGTTTCAGTTTGGTAAATTGAATGAGTTGCAGCATTTTTTCGATTTTTATACTTCTAATATACTTATTTGGAAGTTTCCCGGTTTTATGTTCAATTGCCCTTCGCATGCTTTCATAATTCACATCAAATGCATCCGCTATAGTATGCAGATTGTCCACTTCGGAATAATTTGTTTCGAAAAACTCGATAATTTTGTCAATTTTCCTTCTGAATGCGGTGGATTTATAAGCAGATTTGAATGCCTTTTCATCAACTTCAGATCTCTCTAAGGAGGATTGTATCCCTGTGGATGCAGATTCATGCAAGGCATTGTGAACTGCTATAAGTAAATGTTCATTTGTGACAGGCAGTACTATAGCTGTCAGGTACAGGCTTTGATTTGCAGAATCCCTGATGTTCGAGTTTGTAATATCATCCAGAACAACAACAGGAATTTTTAAATTCTCTGCAAGTTCGAGTATGGAAAAATCGGGTATCTTTTTCCACTGGTTTATTATAAGAATTAACCGGACTCTTTTTACAATAAATTCGTCCTGGTCGGGGAGGGTTTCTCTTGCCAGTACATGATATGCAGATGAAAGAAGCGCCGCGTAGGTTGTTAAAAATCCCCGGTACGTCGATACAAGCAGGATTGTGGAATTTTTCATCGGTATATTCTATCCTGCATTAAGATGCTGCAATCGTTTTTTATAAAAGAAGATCCTGAAAAAAATGACCCACAATAAAACCATAGAGGTGGCAAATAGTAAAATACTTAATGGTCCGTAAGAAACTATAAGGGGAAGCGCAGCGCCGGTAAACAGCCCGCCGCCCAGGAACGGTTCATGAATAAGTTGTTTATATCCGAATGCCTCTAATGCCACGGTTTCGGATTTCGGGTCTACGACTCTCAGCAATACCAGTCCTGTTGCCGTAACACCCATCGATTGCCCAAAGTCGGCGATACTTCTTTCAAACACAGCATCCCAGAACAGTCTCGGAGCAAGGTAAATTACACATAACACATTCCAGCCGACACCGGCAACCATCAACGCCGAAAAAGGAATGATATTGTCCCAGATTACCGAAAGCGAAATCGTCGCCAGGGCGGAAACAATCAGAAAATCGAGAGCGAAGCCCTGCAATCTCTGCATCATTCCGTGATCCAATATATCCCGTTTGTCATATTTGTCAAACAGGACCTGGATCAAAACACCGCCAAGCATTGCAAGCGGGAATAAGGGAAAACTTGCCATGATCTTGGGCAGCCCCATAGGGATCATGACGGCATTTTCGAAGGCGATCAAACCCTGAAGCATAATAAAGCCAATGAATATTGCAAGACCGACGATTGCAAGATGAAAAGTAAGCGGCTCGATAGAATCGACGGAAGTAGTGAGAATACCCGCCGATTCACGTTTCTCTTTATCGGGAATTCCTTCCAATATGTCCGGCGGTATCGTTTTCGGATCTTGCAAGACCTGGGTTTTTCCTCTTCGTGTTGCAATATTTATCAAGACCATACCGATAAGAACACCGAAAAAGACGCCTATCGTGGCAGCGCCAAGTGCAAGGTCCTTGCCCTCCGACCAGCCAAGTTCATCAAACGTATCAGCCAATCCTCCGGCTGTCCCGTGACCGCCTTCGAAGCCTATCTCGATTAGTGCGCCCATCATCGGATTTACATTGAACAAGGGAACCAACAATGCAAGAACAAGACCAAGACCTATGACATATTGTCCCCAACCGACTATTTGACCGTATACAACCTGCACGCCTCCACGGTCCCAGATAGTACCCAGATTGGGGATTCTTTTCCCAAGGAACAGGGTGGCAAAGACAATATTAATGAGAAATCCGGGAGACTTGGACCAGACGTTTTTCATGGAACCTATTATTTCCGAACTGCCGCTGTTCGACATATACTGCATAAAAATCAAACCAAGAAGACCGGCAATCACTGACGAAGGAAGAAATATTCTCTGGAAAAAGCCTATTTTTACCCGCAGGTATTTTCCGGTTAATAGCAATATGCTGAGTCCCGATAAAGAATATACTATCGTTGTTGTGAGTTCCATCCTGTCTCCTTATAGTGGATAGATTTCGATATTACGTTGCAGCTAAATAAGTAGAAAAGTATGAAATGATTTCTCGAAAAATAATTCTGCCGTCGGCAATTCTCAAGCTTCCTGCACTGCTTGCGGCTTGGTTTCGGGTACGGAATCCATCAAACCCTCGGAAGTAGCGACAAAGACTGCGCAGGCGGCGTCACCGGTAATGTTCAATGGAGTACGAAACATGTCCACGATCCGGTCGACTCCAAGCACAAGGGCGATACCTTCGATAGGAATACCGACCGTTGAAAGTACCATAGCCAGTAATATCACTGCGGCGCCGGGAACACCCGCCGTACCGATCGCTCCAAGTGTCGCAGTCCCGACCACCACCAATTGGTCGACTATCGAAAGTCCTCCCGGCAGGTACACTTCCGCAAGAAATAATGCGGCTACACCCTGGTAGAGGGAGGTACCGTTCATGTTAATTGTTGCGCCAAGCGGAAGTACAAAACTGCAAATCTGGTTTGGAACTTTCAGGTTTTTTTCGCAGCAGTCCATAGTGATGGGCAGTGTTGCGCCTGACGACGTAGTTGAAAATGCTATCAACTGGGCAGGGAAGATTCCCTTGAAAAAGGTAGATATTTTTGTATTTGTCAGTAACTTCAGTGCAAGAGGAAGGACAGTGAACATGTGAAAAAGACATCCGAAAACCACGATTGCGGTAAACATAGCTAACGCCATTAATATATCCCAGCCAAATCTCCCGACGATTACGGTTATCAAGGCAAATACACCAATGGGAGCAACTTTCATAATGATAAGCACCATTTTGATCATTACGTCATTTATTCCTTCAAAGAACGCAAGGATAACTGTCGCCTTTTCTTTGGGGATAAGGGTCAACGTTATACCGAAAAATATCGCGAAAAATATGATCTGAAGCATGGTAGCCTGAGCCATAGAGTTAAACGGATTTCTTGGAATAATATTGACAAGGATATCCGAAATCGAGGGCTTCTCTGCAAATGCAGTGATCCGGGCATCGGTATCGGTTTCATATTGAGCCGTTATCTGGTTGCGCGTTTCCTGGGGAAGGTCGCTGCCCGGCTTGATAAGATTCGTCAAAGTCAATCCAATAGCACATGAAATTATTGTTGTAACTAAGAAAAAAATGAGCGTCTTTCCGCCGATTCGTCCGAGTTTTTTCGGATCACCGAGACTTGCGGTGCCTATGAGTAACGAGGAAAAAACAAGCGGTACGACAATCATAGTGATCAATCGTATGAATGCCGTCCCAAACGGTTCAACCCAGGCAATTCTCTCTTTAAAAATAAAACCCAGGGCAATACCCAATACTAAACCGATAATTATCTGGGTCGGAAGGGCGAGTTTAAACCGTTTCATTCATACCTCTTGTTTTAGGTTTTAAGAAAAAGTTTTTGAAATAGAAATGCGAAAATAATAATAATTGCGGGAAAGGTCATAAGAAGCTGATTTTATTCAATTAAATGGCTAAAATAGCAAATTAAGAAATATAATCAAAGAAATTTTTCCTTTTTTATTCAAACATAAATGCCAAAGGTTTTGATAAAGACCTTGCGCCAATCTATACTATTTAGTATATTATGGCGTTTGTCTTCACAAAGTGATTTTCCGGTAATGTGAAAATATGAAACTTTTTATATAAAATGTTTGTATTAGTTTTAAATTAATCATTCGAGTTATGAAAAATATCCTGAGAAATTTGTGTTGTAATATGATTATGTGCTGTTGCATTTGTTGTTGTAACAGCGCCTTTATTGACACACAGCCTATGTCAGAGTAATGTAATATAACTATTATATAACCCCTTCACTGACTTGGTGAAGGGGTTTTTTTTTATAGATAATGAATTTAATCGACCTTATTGGAAATACACCTTTAATCGATTTGAGCTTCCTGTTTCCCCGGAAACCAGCGGTCTCCGTATTCGCTAAAGCGGAATGGATGAATCCCGGAGGCTCGATCAAAGACCGTCCCGTGAAACGGATGCTGACCGAAGCGGTTGCAGCCGGAAAGTTAAATCATGGGAAAATCATCCTCGATTCAAGCAGCGGCAACGCAGGAATCGCTTATGCCATGATTGGTGCGGCATTAGGTTATAAAGTCAGTATTGTGGTGCCGGGCAACGCAAGCCTTGAAAGAAAACAAAGAATTGCAGTTCACGGCGCGCAATTGATTGAGACCGACCCGATGGAAGGATACGATGAGGCAATGAAGGAAGCACGGAGACTCTATGAAGTTTACCCGGAAAAATATTTCTTCTGCGACCAGTATTCCAATGAAAACAACTGGCTCGCACACTATGAAGGAACTGCCGTGGAAATCCTCAGCCAGGTGGACAGACCTATCGACCATTTCATTTGCGGAGTAGGTACCGGCGGTACCATTACAGGAATAGGAAGAAGATTAAAAGAAGCGTTTCCGGGTATAACGGTTTGGTGCATCCGTCCTGAACTATGGCCCGGAATCGAAGGTCTGAAACCTCTTGATTCTCAAGATGACATTATTCCGGAGATTTTTGACGAAACTATCGTAGACGAATGGATAGATATAACGTCGGAAGAAGCTAAGTTATGGTGCCGTGAACTGGGTAAAAACGGCTGGTTTACCGGTCAATCCTCCGGTGCGTACCTTGCAGCCTGTGAAAAGGTGATCAGCCAAATTCAGTCCGGTACGGTATTGACCCTGTTGAAGGATCTGGGAGAGAGATATTTTAGCGCAGGATTATGGCGAAATGAAACCGAAAATACTATTACCGAAAAAAATTATTGATGAGTTTAGCAGGCAGGCTCTCGATGAGTTTCCTTATGAGTGCTGCGGATTTCTTATCGGCGGGTCTATTGAGAACGGGATTGAAGCTGTGGAATACGTTCCCGCTAAGAACAGCCGGAACACCAACAGGAAGCGCAGGTTTGTTATTGACCCCCAGGAGTATCTCGAAGTTGAAAATAAGGCTGATTCTCAGAATAGGTCATTGATCGGTATCGTCCATTCTCATCCTGATGCACCGGATATCCCTTCAGAATATGACCGGAATCACGCTTTTGCAGGTTTTAGTTATATTATAATTTCCACGACGGAAAAAAAGATAAACGGGTTCAGATCGTGGCGATTGCAGGAAGACAGGAAGTCCTTTTTTGAGGAAGAAATTCAAGTAATTGCTTGAAACCGCCTTTCATGTCAATAATAGTCAGGAAAATATTCAATAATTTTGAAATAATTCCGACAAAAAAATCTTTAAAATTTCATAAATAATAGTATATTAAGAAACTCTTCCGGGCGGAAAGGAAAGTTAGCCGGTCGGATAAGGAGGAGACCAACAATGCATTCCAAAGTATACATTCCTTCACCTCTTAGAAGGTTCGCAGAAGGAAATTCGGTGGTAGAGGTTGAAGGCGGAGATATTCAGACCGTATTGAACGATCTATTCAGGAAACTTCCCGATATTCAACAGCAAATTATGGACGACAAAGGCAGCTTGAGAAATTTTGTGAATGTCTATATTAACCGGGAAGATATCCGCACGCAGGAAGGGCTTGATACCAAAGTGAATGAAGGCGCCGAAATTCGTATTATTCCGTCAATCGCAGGGGGAAACGATGCTCCAGTGTTCAACCACAAGGAATTCAGACGGTACAGCCGGCATTTTACTCTTCCGGAGGTTGGCGTCGATGGGCAAAAAAAATTAAAATCCGCCAAAGTGCTGATTGTCGGCATGGGTGGTCTCGGATGCCCGGTTTCTCTTTACCTGACTGCAGCGGGAATAGGAACCATAGGCATTGTTGACTTCGATGTGATAGACGAGACAAACCTGCAAAGACAGATACTTTACGGAGTGGGGGATGTCGGTCAGCCAAAACTCAAAGTTGCCAAAGAAAGACTGAACGATCTCAATCCATATGTAGAAATCATTCTCCACGAGGAACCGTTAACTTCGGAAAATGCTCTTGACATTATCAAAAATTATGACATTGTTGTTGACGGTACCGACAATTTTCCTACACGGTATCTTGTGAACGACGCCTGTGTATTTTTGAATAAACCGAACGTCTATGGAAGTATATTCAGATTTGACGGACAGGCATCGGTGTTTCATCACGATGGCGGACCCTGCTACCGCTGTCTCTATCCCGAACCGCCGCCGCCCGGGCTGGTTCCCTCATGTGCAGAAGGCGGAGTTCTTGGTGTATTGCCGGGTATTATCGGATCCATCCAGGCTACGGAAGCGATAAAGATAATCCTCAGGATCGGAGAGAATCTCAACAAAAGATTGATGCTGTACGATTCGCTGTCGATGAAAGTCACCGAATTAAAAACACAGCGCGACGAAAATTGTGTCGTGTGCGGAAACAATCCAACAATTACCGAACTAATAGATTACAAGGAGTTCTGCGGTATGCCGGATGAAACAGAACAACATTCTCTGAATGACCATGAAATATCGGTCAAAGAGGTCAAAAATAGATTGGATAAGGGAGAAGAGCTTACCATTATTGATATACGGGAGCCATTTGAACTGCAAATCGCCAGTATTCCCGGTGTCAAGCACATCCCGATGAATGCAATACCAAACCATCTCGATGAGTTTAACACCGATGAAGAATTGATCGTAATGTGCAGGACGGGTATTCGATCCGCGGAAGTGCGGGATTTTCTTCAGAGCAAGGATTACAAAAATGCGAAAAACATGACGGGTGGTATCCGGGCATGGTCCGAAGAAATAGACTCCTCCGTGCCTATTTATTGATAAGCCGGTTTCAAAACATCAATATCGCTATATCTGAAACGCAATTTAGATAGTGTGTTAATCGCAATGAAGGCTGTTTTTCGAGCTTGATCTCCCTCAATCAAGTGTTACACCCGCTCCCGCTGAGCCGGATGGCTTTTATCCCGCCACGAAAGGGGCACTACGTGATGAGGGACGATTTACGCCGCGCCATAATTCCCCCTTTTGGCGTTAGCCATCACTACGCGAGAAGGGGAATTATGGGGGATGTCTAATCTATTTTTCTGAAATCAATAATAAAAACTTTAAGCTAACCAAAATCTGAATTATCTCATTGAAAGGAGATTGAAATGTCAATACGTTTAGGGAGTGAAGCTCCCGATTTCACGCAGGAATCTTCGGAAGGTACAATCAATTTTCACGAATGGCTTGGGGATTCCTGGGGGGTGTTGTTTTCACATCCAGCCGATTTTACACCGGTTTGTACAACGGAACTCGGACGTGCCGCAAAACTAAAACCGGAATTTGAAAAACGGAATGTCAAGATCATCGGACTTTCGGTTGATCCGGTGAGTTCTCATAAAGAATGGATAAAAGATATAAACGAGACACAGAATACGGTGGTGAATTTCCCATTGATTGCCGATGAAGACCGCAAGGTATCCGAACTTTACGATATGATCCATCCCGACGCCGACCACACAAAGACAGTCCGGTCGGTCTTTATAATCGGTCCGGATAAAAAAATCCGTTTGATGTTGACCTACCCGGCGTCGACCGGCAGGAATTTCGATGAACTGCTCAGGGTGATCGATTCCCTCCAGCTTACCGAATACCACAAGGTTGCAACGCCGGTTGACTGGAAAGACGGAGACGATGTGGTAATCGTCCCGGACGTGCAGGACGAAGCGGAACTAAAAGAGAGGTTTCCAAAAGGCTATAATGCCATCAAGCCGTATCTGCGGATGACGCCTCAGCCGAATAAATAACAATAGCAATAAAGAACGGGGTCGTCTAAGACCCCGTTCTTTATCTAATGTCCTGTTAAATAACGCATATTTTTAGTTGGTTTAACGGGATGAGCACGATGAATTAGCACAGACATTCCTGTCAGCCCATTTTTTTTGGTCTAAGAATTAAACAAATAAGACTAAATATCTTGTATATCCTGTCCAAAAAAAATGTATCAAATATTGTTTAACGCAGCGCTAATGCTGCGTGACATAAATCGTTGACAAGGATAATTTGTTCTCTGTTGGTGTTATCACCAACAAACAACAGAAGAGCGATGCTCGAAAAAAACTGAGCAGATTTTATACTATTGTCAGAAATTATTGACACAATGTACTAGAGTCTTTTGTTCAACAACCTTGATTCTTCTGCTCAAAGACAGTTTGAAATAATCAACAATTTTTTGGATAACAACCGGACCATTTTACCTGTCATTTACCAATCCGTCTCATATTTGACGCCTCCGCCGAACACCACGTCGTAATCTGTAAAATTCACTGCATAAATTGCCTAAGGGTATATTACCCTGTGAATCGGGCGGTTGATTAATTCTGCCGGCTTTTTCATTTTCCAGTATTCCCATCTTTTCCTTCGGATATCGCTTCCAAAATTCATTTAAAATTCACAAGATTATTCAGTTTTTCTTTATAATATATACGGAAGAAGCAATAATTCAAGGTTTACTTCCGTTAGAAATCTATATTATTTTCTATTCTTGTTATCCCTCATTTAGCTATTGCATTTTCGGCACATTGTCGTTATAATACGTTAATTAATAATTTTCCATCATTAAGGAACTTTACATTATGGCAATATATATTACATTACTCTAATTTACCCAAAAAGGTATTGAAGACGTAATAAACGGACCGGCAAGGCTTGATGCAGTCAAAGAATTATTTAAAAATATGGGAGCTGAGATTACGTCCTTTCACCTGACGGTCGGCAGGTTTGATGCAATTGTGGTTTCCGAATGCAAAGATGACGAAACCATTGAGAAAGTCGTTCTTACTATAGGACAAAAGGGAAATGTCACAACAGAAACTATGCCT
>JADFON010000386.1 GCA_022562855.1 Candidatus Zhuqueibacterota bacterium
TTACACGCCGTATCATTTCAAGATTATTGAATTGAGAATGAATACGGTTTTTTGTATTAGGAGTCATAAAATAAAGCGGATATTTTTTTGCTTCCGGTGAATCCGATTTTACAGATTCATATGATTCCCGGTAATCGGGCAGTTTGTTTACTCCCCATCGGTCATTGGCTTCTACCGAAAGCAATTCAATTTTTCCTGAAGATGTTGGAAAATTGAAATCACACCATGCTACTTCTTGTTGACCGGGAGCGAGAATGGGTCCTTTTTGAAGTTTTTCAAGCGACAGTCCGCGATGGCTGTTAAGATGACTTTCAAGATACCGGTCAACTCCATCATCGCCGGGACCCGGAAAAATGTTGTCGATTTCTGCGGTTGAAAAGCCGAGTTTTTCTGCCAGCATACGGTAGATTTCGGATTCGGGTTTAACTTCTCCCGGGGGATCGAGTATCTTTTGTTTGAGTTGAATATATGAATGCCAGTAGGCTCCTATAACATCGGACTGTTCGAACATCGTCTTTGCAGGAAGGATAATATCCGCCTCTAATGCGGTGTCTGTCATGAATTGGTCTACGACTACGCGAAAATCGAGAGCCCTGAATGCTTTGAGAGTTGTATTTGTTTCGGGATTGGAAGTAACGGGGTTGGCGCGCTCTACCCATATCATTTTGAGAGGAGGTTCCACCTGCTTCAGCATGTCTGCACCGATTTTTGATGTAGAAATTGACACCCTCATTTTCCCGTTTGGGTTTTCCGGCGGATAAAATGCAACAGGGTCTTTTATCTTATCGAATATTTGGCTCTGCAAATTGGCGTAAATCCATCCCGCTCCCGGTTTACCGATGTTTCCGGTAATACACAGCAGCGCAATAATCGCCCGCATTGCCTGACCGCTGTTCGTATACCGCTGCATTCCGAATCCGGAGCATATGGTCACGGGTTTAGTTGTCCCGATATAATGTGCCAGACGGACTATATAATCAACCGGAACATCAGTTATATCTGCGGTTTTTTCAGGTGTATATAATTGTACCGATTCAAGGAATTCTGAATATCCCGAAACATGTTCTTTCACAAAAGATTTATCAATGTAATTTCTTTGAATCAACAAATTTGCAACCGCAAGAGCAAGAGCGCCGTCGGTGCCGGGTCTCGGTTGAATCAGCAAATCGGCACGTTCTGACGATTGTGTCCGGCGTGGGTCGATTACGATTAGTTTCCCACCGTTTTCCAATGCCTTCTCTATAAATACCATCTGGTGGATATTTGTTTCCGCAGGGTTTTTTCCCCAGAGAATTATTAATTTTGCGTTTGCAATATCCCACGCCGCACTGTGCTTGTTATCGCCGAGGGTAAGCCGTGTCGCTTCTAATCCCGCCGGCCAGCAAAGATCGCCGTATGAACGTGTACAGCCGCCGTACATTTCCCAAAATTCACCCGAAATATTGTTCATTAGTCCTTTTGTTCCGCTTGCCGAGTAAAAAAATACACTTTGTGATCCGAAATTTTCTTTGTAATGTTGAAGCTTATCAGCAATAATCCCGATTGCATTATCCCACGATACCGGTTTGAATTCAGAAGAATTTGATTTTCTTAATAAAGGGGTAAGAATCCTGTCCTTCGAATACTGACGCTCCATGTAACTGAGACCCTTAAGACAGACTGCCCCAGAGGTTGCCTTGTTGTCGGGATGTCCTTCGATACTCCGCATCTTGCCGTTTTCAATATGTACCGTCATACTGCAGGTACTGTAACAGTTTCGGGGGCAAGCTGTTGTATATACTGGCATATTGTGTGAAATCAGATTGGTTTGGCAAAAAAATACACATGAAATATAGGTTTGCGAATATAATCATTCAATGCTATAAAAAAACTGTTTTCCCTTTTACTGTTGATTTTGATTAATACACTTCATAACTTTTGCACTATTCTTTCGTATATTTTGCAGAATTTAATAAATTTTATTGATTTAAAATAATTTCTTTGACTATATTTCATATGTGACGGCAATAGCCTTCAAGCTAAAATAGTGCAGTTTAAAGATCTAAATCGATTCGCAAGAGTAAGCAATCTTAATTCCGGATGATATGAGCAAGATATTGATTATCGAAGATTCACAGCCTCTCATTTCTTTATTGACAAAAAAGCTGATTCTTGAAGGATTCGATAGCGAATTTGTTTTACAATCAGGAAATCTCACCCGGGAAGATATTGTTGAACAAATTCTTGACAAAAAACCGGACTTGATAATACTCGATCTTAATATGCCCGGTGCAGGCGGAATTGCAGTATTGGAAGAATTGCGCTTCAAAGAAAAGGAACAAAATTTAAGGGAATTTCCTATTGTAATTTTGACCGCTCTCGACGCAGATCAAAGTGAGATAGAATATCTAAAATCAAATGCCAGGATTGTTGATTATGTACAAAAACCTATAGCCGATCTGCCCGCTTTTGTAAAATCGCTGAAAAAGCTAATTTGATTGACGGGTTGTTATGTTTTTATAATAAAAATTCTACAGGAGTCAATACCATGAAAATTCAGAGATTTCTACGGGTTACCTATTCAAGCATATTTGTGTTCGTAACCTTGTTTGTCGTTGGTTTGGTTAATCAGGCTTATTCGCAGAACAATGCGATAACGATGAAGTATAGTCAGAAAGCCGGCATGACAAACAAATATACGATTACAAGTAAAGGTAATACGGAAATGGACTTGACAAATATTATGGGACAGGTGTCATATAGCACC
>JADFON010000387.1 GCA_022562855.1 Candidatus Zhuqueibacterota bacterium
ATATTGAGCGGATTGTGGATAGATGCCTCGGTTTCTTCCGCCCAAAAGAAAATAATACTCAGGGAAAAAGCGATAGTGCCGGGTCCGGGAGTACTGCTGGGTGAAATTGCAGAGATAGAGGGAGGAACTCCTGAGTTTATTGAAAAGCTGGGGAGTATTAATCTTAGTTTAGCTCCTCCTCCAACTCAGGCTATTGCAATATCAAATCAATTTATTGAATTCAAGCTCAAAGAAAACAGGATCGCAAAAACGGAAACAGTCATTACCGGTGTAACGAAAGTCTTGGTTTATCTCGATACGGTTATCATCAATGGTGTAAAAATTTCCGAAATAGTCCGGGAGTATCTGTTAAATTATTTAACCGCTAATGACACTGAACATACCATTGAATTTTTGCGGTTACCGGCTCCAAGACCTGTTGCGAAGCGGGATCTGTCTATTGAGGTTAGACCGCTTACAATTGGGAGGATGAAAGGTAGTTTTAATATACAAGTGGGGATATATAACGGAGATAAACTCAGCCAGTCAATTCCCGTTCCGGTAAGAGTGAGAACGTTTGAAAAAATGGTAGTTGCTTCGCGTCCGTTGCCAAGAGGAACGGTTGTTACTGTTGAGGACATAAAAATCATCACCGCTGAATCGACTATGTTCAACAACAATATAATTAAAGATATGCTCCTCGTATTAGGAAAAGAGACAAAACGGCAAGTAAAAGCAGACCAACCGTTATGGATAGAAAATCTGGCTACGCCCAAATTGATCAAGCGGGGCGATCCAATCACCATAGAAGTAACAAAAGGCGGTATTACAATTCTTTGCAGGGGAATCGCAAAACAAGATGGACGTTTGGGAGACACTATCCAGGTTTCAAGAATAAACGAAAGAGCGATTTTGTATGGTGTTGTAAACAGTTCAAATAAAGTTTTGGTTAAGTAAATCGTTGAAAATCAGGATTTTATACGGTAAATAAGCGACCCGTAAAAAAGAAGATTTTTCAAGAAGGTACAATAAGAAAGGGGTTTCACATGAAATACCGTATAATAAAATTGTTAGTGTTTGCTATAGTTTTGACTGGCATTCTTGGCGGTTTTGCTTTTGCAGGTCAGGCGTCAGGGAACTTTCAGTTTCCGAAGGGCGGGTTAATCGCAGATGTCAGGGCAAAAAAAATCGGTGATATTGTAACGATCATAGTCAATGAAAATGCGCAGGCTTCTAATGCGAACAATGCACAGACAAATACTCAAAGCCAGATTGACGCTACCGGGCAATTCGGAAACAGTTTTCTTAGAAACCTGACGGGTACTATTTCAGCCGAATCGCAAAATCAGTTTACGGGAAGCGGGCAAACTTCTTCAAGCGGAAGTTTTGTAACACAGATTACCGCGACTATCATAGAGATAAAAGAAGACGGTAATTTTCTGATTCGAGGTACAAGGGAAGTTGACACCAACGGCGAAAAAGTTGTGACAATTGTCGAAGGCGTTATACGACCAGCCGATATTACCCGTGATAATTTCATTAACTCGTCAAAGATTGCCGACGCGAGAATTTATCACCAGGGTACCGGAATAGTTACCCAGTCTCAGAATCCCGGGTTGATTATGAGAATCTTGAATTGGATATTTTAGTCCGAAGGTTTTATAAAAGTATCGATTTTTTACAATTGTCTAATGACAAAAGTATACATTTTGGATCAAATATTAAGGTGTGCCAATGTTCAAAAAATTCTTTGATGAAATCATTTTATGCATGGCAATTTCAGCCGTGTTTTTGCTGTTTTTGGTAATACCGGAGTTCTCTTTTAGCCAATCACGAATAAAGGATATTGCTAAGATTAAAGGTTTGGAAAGCCGGTTCTTGACCGGGCAGGGGATTGTAACAGGTCTGAGAGGTACGGGTGACGGTACACAGGCTATAATGACGCCGCAGGCTATTGCAAACTTTATGCGTAACTTTAATTTGACTATTGACCCTACAGCTCTGCGAACAAGAAATGTTGCCTTTGTAACGATCACGGCAGAACTTCCCCCATTTGCCAAAAGAGGTATGAGTATCGATATTACCGTTGCTTCTCTTGGTGACGCTCAGAGTCTTGAAGGAGGAATTCTTGTGACTACCCCCCTTACAGACGAATTGAGCGGTCAGGTTATGGTATTAGCCTCGGGATCGGTCACGATCGGTGGTCTCAACGTGCAGGGGGCGGGAACGCAGAATTTTACTGCATCGGGAAGAGTAGTGAACGGCGGATTCATATTGCAGGATATTGAAACGAGCTTTTTCGATGAAAACATTGTCACTTTGTATCTAAATTTTCCCGATTTCTCTACAGCACAAAAAATTGTGGACACCATAAACGAAAACTTTGGCGATGATACGGCAGAGGCTATTGATCCTGCCTCGGTCGAGGTGAAAATTGTTTCGCGTACCGGTGAACAGAGTTCCGATCTCAATCAGGTTGAGTTTATTTCAATAATGGAACAACTTTCAGTCGATACCGACGCTCCGGCGATAATCTCGATCAATGAAAGGACGGGAACTATAGTGATGGGAGCAAACGTGACGCTGTCTCCTGTGGTTATCTCGCATGGAGATTTGACTATACAAATTGCCGTACCCGGTGCGCCTCCGGGACAGCCGCCGATTCAAGGATCGGTTATTTATCTCGATGAAAAAACCGGCGCGACTGTCGCAGATTTAGTTGCAGCCTTAAACGCATTACAGTTAACACCGAGAGACTTGATAAGT
>JADFON010000388.1 GCA_022562855.1 Candidatus Zhuqueibacterota bacterium
CAAAAGGCATGGAAGTCTTAACAGTCCATGAATCGGAAGCAGGGTCATATTCTTCCATTACATTTAATAATCCCAACGAATTCTGACCGCCTACCACATAGATTTTATTGTTAAAAGCCACGGCAGCAGAACCATGTCTTGCAGTCGGCATTGAGGTTTTTGTCGTCCAATTGTCTGCTGCAGGGTCATACTCCTCGACTGTATCAAGGGATTGCGAGGTTGCACCGCCGAATACATAAATTTTCCCATTAACTACCGCTACACTGTAATTCCCCCGTGCGGAGGTCACGCCGCTTTTGGTTGTCCATGTATCGCCAACCGGGTCGTACTCTATTACGCGTAACAGACCTGCAAAATCCCCTATCACGTAAATTTTGCTTCCTACGGTAACACTCTTAATAGAAAAGAAAGAAAAAGGAAGGGAGCTTTTCGATGTCCAGCTATCGCTTGAAGGGTCGTATTCAAATACAGCATTCGTAAAAATAAAACTGCTGGTTAATCCACCCATAGTATATATTTTGCTATTGATAGAACTTGCGGCAAAACCTTTTACGGATAACGGCATAGAGGTTATAGAAGACCATCTTTGAGCAAAAGACAAGGAAGGAACCAACAGGAAGAATAATAGTAAAACACTGCAAATTTTTGATTTGTAAAGATTCATAAGAGCCGCTTAGCTAATTTTTCAAACAATAGATGACATTTTTAAATGAACCCGGCAAAAGCCATCCGTCCGTTCATAAAACCGCCATTTTCAGGAACGGGATATCAAATTTCAACAAAACCCTTCTACTTTGTAATCGGCACATCAAAAAATTAATTTACTTTTTTTGTTATAGAATGATAAATTTTTATACTTCAACGCAGTAATATAGGTACAAAAATCAGAAAAGTCAGTGATTCATATCACTTTTTGGATATATTTTTCGAATAATTAGTTAACCGGTTTTTCTAACAAAAATGGAGTTACAATTGAGTAACTCCATAAGTAAGATTCGAGTATAGTGTCGGAGCGAGAGGATTTGAACCTCCGACCCCTAGACCCCCAGTCTAGTGCGCTAACCGGGCTGCGCCACGCTCCGAATTGTATCTTAATCATTCGTTCTTATCTTTAAGAACATCTATAATTTCTTCTAACTCTGCTTGGATACTATTTAATAAATCCAATTTATTTCTGTTATTGCTACTTTCCAATCCTACTTTTTTTCCAGCATTGCCGGTCTGTTGCAGAAACATCCTGGCTCCGTCTATGGTGAATTTTCTGTTATATAACAAGTCTTTTATTTGATTTACAAGCCTAATATCTTTGTCCTTGTAGATTCGGTTTCCCGCCCGGTTTTTTGATGGCTTCAATTCCAGAAATTCGGTTTCCCAATACCGGAGTACATATTGTTTTAAACTTGTCAAATCGGAAACTTCGCTGATTGAATAGTAGAGTTTTTTGATAGGTTTTGAATTCATTTTATCACTCCCTAATTCTGGAAATGTTAAAGAATATTTTCAAGAGGAGTATACTCCATGTCAAACGCTTCTGCCACTTTTTCATAGGTAACCGCACCGTTGTAAGTGTTTACTCCACGCCACAATTCTTTATTCGATTTGACAGCGTTTGTCACTCCTTTTTCTGCTATCTGCAAAACATAGGGAAATGTAGAGTTATTTAAAGCCACGGTTGACGTAAACGGTACTGATCCAGGCATATTTGCCACGCAGTAGTGTACAATACCCTCCTCGACATAAACCGGGTTATCATGTGTAGTCGGTCGTGCCGTTTCAATACATCCGCCCTGGTCAACAGCCACATCTACGATAACCGAGCCTTCCCGCATTAACTTGAGCATGTCTTTTGTTATCAGTTTAGGCGCTCTACCTCCTGGGATCAATATAGCGCCGATCACTAAATCAGTTTTTGGCAGAAAATGTTTTATGTTGTGAGGATTGGACATTACTAAATTGACATTTTTCGGCATTATTTCGTTGAGATACCGAAGTTTGTAAAGGTCTATATCAAGAATTGTAACATCGGCTCCCATTCCCGAAGCCACAAATGCCGCATTAGTACCCACAATTCCAGCCCCGAGAATAAGTACTTTAGCCGGGGCAACACCGGGAACCCCTCCTAACAATACCCCTCTTCCCTTGTTCATTTTCTCCAGATACCTTGCTCCTACCTGAATCGCCATCTTTCCAGCTACCTCGCTCATTGGAATCAATAAAGGGAGAGAGCCGTCACTTTTCTGAACCGTTTCGTAGGCAATTGTAATTGCGTTCGAAGTAACCATAGATTCGGTAAGCTGCCTGTTAGCCGCGTAATGAAAAAAGGTGAATACGGTATGCTTCGAATTTATCAGAGAATATTCCTTCTCCAATGGTTCTTTTACCTTCAAGATTAGTTCTGCCCGCAGGTAAACTTCTTCGGCAGAATCAATTATTTTTGCACCGTTTTCTGCATAATCGGTGTCTGAAAATCCACTGCCCTTCCCTGCTGAACTTTGAATTAAAACTTCATGATTGTTTTTTGTCAATACATTGGCGCCACTCGGCAGCAAGGCAACCCGGTATTCATGTTTTTTGATCTCTTTCAGAACGCCAATCTTCACAGCTATTTCTCCCTTATCGCACCACCAAAACGACTAAATGATCCTTTTCTGATAGTTAGAGCATTTCTGTCATACATCTGTTGTTCCCGCCCACAACGTGAGTGGGTCCCTTATGGCGTAAACCATCCCCTACGGGACGGG
>JADFON010000023.1 GCA_022562855.1 Candidatus Zhuqueibacterota bacterium
CCCTTTTTATGACAACAATAACTTTTCTTGAAAACATCAGTTCGCCGGGTTCGATTTTTGGACTGTTTCGACAAATATCTCATGGAGCGAGGGCTGCACAAGCTCGAATTTGCGTATTTCGGCTGACTTCATCGCATCGCGGAGCAGTTCCTGGGAATCGGCGTTCTCGACCAATTTGATTTCTACGTAATTTCCAAAATTATCATACGATTTGATCTGTTTGGATTCCTTGAGAAAAGAATCCTCCCCTTCGAACTCGATGATAACGTTCATTTTACCGAAATCCTTTTTCAGGTCTTTCAGTTTGCCGCTGAGTATGATTTCTCCATGATCTATTAATAGTATTTGCTCGCATAATTTTTCGGCATTTTCCATCAGGTGGGTGGAAAATATAATAGTCGTTCCATTGTTTTTGAATTCGAGCATTATATTTCTGACTATGTCGGTATTGATAGGATCAAGACCCATAAAAGGCTCATCTAAAATCAGGAGTTTTGGTTTATGAAGAATGGTGCCGATGAATTGCAGTTTTTGCTGCATTCCTTTTGAAAGTTCTTCTACCTTTTTATTTTTCCATTCCATCAAATCGAGCCTCTCCAGCCAGTCATTTATTTCTTTTTTCGCTTCCTTGCGCTTCATAGTTTTTAGTTCTGCCATAAAGAGGAGTAATTCTCCTACCTTCATCTTTCTGTAAAGACCCCGTTCTTCCGGTAAATAACCGATAAAGTCGTTGACCTCTCTTGGTTTGTTGTTACCCAATACTGAGATCGTGCCCGAATCGGGAATGATAATATCCATTATCATCCTGATTGTAGTTGTCTTACCTGCCCCGTTCGGACCCAGCAAACCGAACATCGTCCCCTCTTCTATTGAGAACGACAGATCTTTCACGGCTTGAAAGTTTCCGAAACTTTTATTGATATTTTCTACAAGGAGTGTACTCATAAGAAGCGGACATTGATAAGATGCCGTATTTACTAATCAAAGATATAAGTTATTTGCCGAAAGACAGTACTGTCCGGTTAAACAATACTTTCGTGATCTTAGCCTGCCTGCCACTATTTGGCCTGCCCCGTAATTGGGCCTGCCACTACGTGGTCCCTTTTTTTGGGGAATTGGGCAAAGTAATTACTCTTGCGTACAAAATCCCCCTTGTTCCCCCTTTAAAAAGGGGGATTTTATAACTGTCTCAGCCGAATGGGGAATCCCCCTTTTGGCGTAAGCCCCGAAATGATGGGGGCAGGCCCCAGAAAAAAGAAGGGGCAGGCAATCACTATGTGAGAGGGGGGATTCAGGGGGTGTCGAAACGGTATTATAAACAAGAATAACATGTACTAAACCTTTATGCAACAAAGAATTATAGCAATGATCGCGAATTTATACCGGACACTAATGACTTATTGTAATCAAATAAAATGACAAAAAATGTAATCATGAAGATTGGACTGTAAGCTGTGAACTGGGACGAATTTGTACAAAAACGATGGTCGCTCGTGAAATGGTCTCTCATTTTTGGATCATACACACTATTGGCTTTTTTTTCAGCGAACAAATCAATATTCATAAGTCCTGACGTAGACCACGGGTTGGCTTATGGAATGAGTTTTACCGATTGGTACGCCTGGGCATTGCTGACTCCCTTTATCATATGGTTCATCCATAAGTATACACATGAATACACATCCCTTACAAAAAAATTCTTACTAAATTTGCCCGCAAGTATTGGCTTTACCATTCTGCATTTATTAATTGTATACATCCTTTTCCAACTCAATCCCCTCATTCGTGACAAACCTCTATTGGGGGCAATAATTGAGAACAACTATTCATACGTTACCTGCCTCGCCATTTTCGGGGTCGACTACGCATTCGATTATTACGCAAAATTCAGGGAACGGGGATTAAAAACCTCGCAACTCGAAGCAAAACTCGCGCAGACACAATTGCAAGTTCTTAAAATGCAAATACACCCTCACTTTTTGTTCAACACCCTCAATGCTATCTCGACCCTTATCCGAAAAGACCCGGATGCAAGCGACAGAATGTTAACCCATTTGAGTGACCTGCTACGGATTACCTTAGATAATGCCGGTGAACAGGAAGTCCTGTTAGAAAAGGAATTGGAGCTTTTGGAACCTTATTTAGAAATTGAAAAAACCAGGTTTTCCGACAGACTGGTTATCGCCATAGATATTGAACCGGAGGTGAAATCGGCAAAAGTACCCAATCTCTTACTCCAGCCATTAGTAGAAAACGCCATCAAACATGGTATCGGTCCCCGTTCATCCGGAGGACGTATAGAAATATCGGCAAAAAAAGAGAATGGGAGACTGCTTATAGAAATCAGAGATGATGGTCTGGGCATCCCTGGGGACAGCCAAAAAAAGTTAAAAGAAGGAATCGGAATATCCAATACCCGTGCGAGGTTAAAGCAACTCTACGGTGATAATTTTAAATTCTCAATACACAACAGACGGGATTCCGGCGTCCTGGTAGAAATATCCATACCCTTTGCTGAAAACGACTGAAAAACAGGTCGAAGAGTTGTATTATTTTAACCGTATTGGCGATCGTTTATATGAATACAGAAAAAATCAAAACAATAATTATTGACGATGAGCCTCTTGCAAGGGAAAAAATAAGACATTCCCTGCAAGAAGAACCCGACATAGAAATAATAAGCGAATGTAATAATGGGAAATCCGCCATTTCTGAAATCAAAAACAAGAATCCCGATTTAGTTTTTCTTGATATACAAATGCCGGAATGCGACGGTTTCGAAGTAATCAGGAGAGTCGGTCCCGGCAATATGCCGACAGTAATTTTTGTAACAGCGTACGACCAATACGCGTTGAAAGCCTTTGAAACGCATGCACTGGATTACTTATTAAAGCCGTTTGACATAAAACGCTTTAAAAGTTCTTTAAAAAGAGCTAAAACTCAAATTCTCAATAACCGAACCCATGAATTCGGCAAAAAACTGCTATCCCTGGTTAGAGAAGGGAGCACGGTAGAAAAAAAATACATGGAAAGAGTGGTCATTAAATCTGTTGGAAATTTTGTCTTTCTGAATGTCGATGAAATCGACTGGATCGAAGCATCCGGAAATTATATTTATCTTCACACCAAAGCCAACCGGCATCTTTTGAGAGAAACAATGAACGGAATTGAAGTTAAATTGGATCCGGAAATATTCATCCGTGTGCACCGGTCGTATATCATCAAAATTGACAGGATCAAGGAATTTCAGTCAATGTTTAACGGAACATTTTCAATTAAGCTAAAAGATGGTACAACGGTTATCTCAAGCAAAGGTTATCTTGCAAAATTGAATGCACTTTTGAACTCTTGATTCAATCCGTCCCTCCATATTTACTTCTTACATCATCAAACATTCTCTTTATCACAAATTATTAGATAAATCCAAATTGTCTTTTTATTTTCGCGCATGTAGCGTCAGTCACGTTTTTTCATCGTTTGATCACATCGCCGTATCCAAATTTTATTTCAGCACAAATTTTTTATTCATAGAAAGGGGTTGTCCCATGTCGCCACAAGGAAATGGGTTTAAGGAAATAGAAACAAGTTTGTACGGCACGGAACCAACAATAACAGAAACAGATATTGCGGAAAAATCTGTTGATGAGATCATCAAGGAAAAACTCGAAGAAAGGTCCCGAGAACTCACCGAGGAACACCTCGGAGGTTCCCCCGGACAATTCTTTAAACCTGAAGAACGACCGTTTCTAAAATCCGAACGTGCGCATACCACACTACTTTTTGGCGGGCTTACATGGAAACACGAAAAACTTATACAGGCTTCGCTGCAAAACCTGGGATATCTCTGCCAACCGATAACAAATCCCGATGTCCGCGCCTTCCAGATTGGCAAAGAATATGGAAATAACGGACAGTGTAACCCGACCTATTTTACCGTTGGTAATCTTGTTCAATATTTGCAGGAACTGGAAAAAACAGGTCTTACAAAAAAAGAGATCACTGAAAATTATATATTTTTAACTGCCGGTGCATGTGGTCCCTGCCGTTTTGGGATGTATGAAGCTGAATACAGGCTTGCTTTGACAAATTCCGGTTTTGGCGATTTTCGAGTCATCCTTTTTCAACAGTCCGGCGGTCTTGAGCAATCCGACGTTGAGGTCGGACTGGAATTGAACCTGGATTTTTTCCTCGGTCTTATCAATGCACTGAATATGGGCGACATTATCAATGAGGTTGGTTTTCAAATTCGTCCTTTTGAAGTAAATCCCGGTGAAACGGACAGGGTTCTTGCGGAATCGATGGAATTCCTTTACGAGACGTTGAAAAGTCAGCCTGCTTTCAAATTGAAGGAAAGCAAGTGGAAGTTCCTCGATTATATACCCGGTATCAAATCAAAATCCGATTATATCGGCAAATTTTTGAACCAGTTATACGGCGAATCACTCGTTGACGCATTTAAGGAGGTGCGGGACCGGTTCGACAAAATTCCTGTTGACAAAACTAAGGTCAAACCGGTCGTTAAGATCACCGGTGAATTCTGGGCGCAGACGACCGAGGGAGACGGAAATTTCAATATGTTCAAATTTCTTGAAAAAGAAGGCGCGCAGGTGCTGGTCGAGCCTATCGGGACCTGGATAATGTATATGATCCATCAGCACAAACAATCGGTAAAAGACCATAAAGGAATCAAGGATATCGACGTGGTTCCTGCATGGTGGGACCTGAAAGCAAGGTGGAAGATCAAGAAATCATATTTCATGAGTATTATGAATATGAACATTGCCGAGAAAATATTTGGCAGAGAATATGACAAATTACGGAATGCGCTTGGTGGAACGGCGCACGCGCTTATCGATCAATACGAACTCCAGCGAATCGCCCATCCGTATTATAACTCCCGGGCGGGTGGAGGCGAAGGTCACCTCGAAGTAGCGAAGAATATTTATTACATGAATAAAAATATTGCTCATATGGTCTTGTCGTTAAAACCATTTGGATGTATGCCAAGCACCCAAAGCGATGGTGTGCAGTCTGCCGTAAATTCTAAATTTAAAGATATGTTATATCTTCCTGTCGAAACCTCCGGTGAAGGTGAGATCAATGCGCACAGCCGTGTACAAATGACACTCGGAGAGGCACGCATGAAGGCTAGAAAAGAATTCAAGGACGCCCTTGACAAAACAGGATATACTGTTGAGCAAATCCAGGAATTTGCAGCAGGACATAAAGACCTTTCACGTCCGATGTACCATGTTCCCGAGACTAAAGGCATTGTCGGTACAGCCGCAAATTTTGTACTTCACGCCGCTGATTTGATGAAAGGACAGAACGGGAGGATGAATTAATGCACGACGACCGTTCACTGTTTATCGGTATGGATGTCGGCTCGACCACCGTAAAAGCGGTTGTGGTCGACCCCAAAACCGACGAAATCCTATGGCGGGATTACCAGCGGCACGAGACAAAACAGCCTGAAGTAACGATAGAATACCTGAAGCGTATCCAAAAAGACCTTGATTGCGGATCCGAAAAATTCCGTTTGTTTATAACAGGAAGCGGCGGGTCGAACATGGTTGACCATCTGGGCGCTAAATTCGTGCAGGAAGTGACTGCGGTATCTCTTGCCGTTGAGAAAATGCACCCTGAGGTCGGGTCGGTCATCGAGCTTGGCGGTCAGGATGCGAAAATCATTATTTTTAAAGAAGACCCGGAAACAGGAAAGAAGAAAAAAATCCCGAGCATGAACGATAAATGCGCCGGCGGTACTGGCGCCGTTATCGATAAGATCAATGCAAAGTTGAAAATTCCACCGGATAAATTGTGTAACCAGGGATATAACGGAATCAGGCTTCACCCGGTGGCAGGTAAATGCGGCGTTTTTGCAGAAACCGACATAAACGGTCTGCAAAAAGAGGGGATACCCAACGACGAGTTGATGGCATCGTTGTTCGAATCCATTATTCAGCAGAACCTTGCGGTCTTGACACGTGGACACACGTTGCGCCCGCTTGTAATTCTTCTCGGCGGTCCTAATACATTTATTAAAGGGATGCTTGAATGCTGGCAAGAAAACATCCCGATCATCTGGAAAGAACGCCATACGGAATTACCTGAAGGCGTCGATCCGAAAGACCTGATAATTGTCCCGAAAAATGCCGAGTATTTTGCAGCGATCGGCGCGGTGGAATTTGGCAAAGAAGAAGATCCGGATACCGGATTCTACAAGGGAGTCGAAGATCTTGTTTATTATATTGAAGTAGGACGAATCGAAGAAAAAGCAAAAGCCGGCGCTGTAGGTTTGACCAAAGATGAAGCTGAATTGATTGCCTTCAAAGAAAAATATAAGACAAAGAAATTTGTTCCGAAGACTTTTAAGCCGGGAGAAATTGTTGAAGCATTTGTCGGTGTTGACGGTGGTTCCACTTCGACAAAAGCGGTGCTTATCGACAAAGAAAAAAACCTTATTATGAAGGCGTATCAGCTTTCCAAGGGTAACCCGATTGAAGATACAATAGATATGTTCCAGCAGCTTCGCGACGGGATCGAATCCCAGGGAGCAAAACTTGAAATTCTCGGAGTAGGCACAACCGGATACGCCAAAGACATCCTCAAAGACACCATCTCCGCGGATGTAGGTTTAGTTGAAACCGTCGCGCATATGCAGGCATCCAAACATTATTATAAGGATGTTGATGTAATCTGTGACGTAGGCGGTCAGGATATAAAGATAATTATCCTGAAGAACGGTCAGGTAAAGGACTTTAAACTCAATACCCAGTGTTCTGCCGGGAACGGTTACTTTTTGCAAAACACAGCCGAGTCGTTTGGATTTAAAGTGGAAGATTTCGCCGATCTTGCCTTCAAGGCGACCAGCATGCCGGAATTTGGCTATGGATGCGCTGTTTTTATGCAATCGGACATTGTTAATTTTCAGCGTCAGGGTTGGAAACCGGAAGAGATCATGGCTGGTCTTGCCAACGTGCTCCCCAAAAATATATGGCTCTACGTATCACAAATTCCCAATCTTGCAAAACTCGGAAAAAATTTCGTATTGCAGGGCGGCACACAGTATAACTTAGCGGCAGTCAAAGCCCAGGTTGATTTTATCGAATCAAGATTTGTGGGTAAAGGTGAGAAACCGAACATCATTGTTCATGAACATACCGGTGAAAGCGGCGCCATCGGGGCGGGACTTGAAGCGATTCGAATGTATGAAAACGGACACCGGACGAGTTTTATCGGTCTCGATGCGGTTGCAAATATTCAATTCAAAACCACACGAAATGAAGATACCCGCTGCTATTTCTGCAAAAACAAATGCCTCCGCACCTTTATCGATGTAAAAACCACGAATGCCGAACACAGCGATCCACTGACTTTTGACTTTAAACTGGGCCCCGAAGCCGTTAAAGCAGGCAGAATAAGAGACAACATCGGGGATAACGGTAAAAACGGCAAGAAAGAAGAAAACAAAAGCGCCTTTAAGTCCAAAGTTCCTCTTGAAGCAAATACTAAACGGCTGATCATCGCTACCTGCGAGAAGGGAACGGTCGAGAATGTCCAGGACATGCGGGGAATAAAAGGTGAATTAGAAGAAATAATGAAGGCAAATCCCGATCTTCTTCAACAGAGCGCCTCGTATGTATTCAAGTCTTTTAAACCGGAAATTATTGTCGAAGAACAGCGCAGGACATTTACTCCCAAGCAGAAAAGAAGAAAAAAACTGGTTGAAAACCGCAAGAATATCCGGATCGGAATTCCTCGTCTTTTGAATATGTATTCAATGAATCCTTTATTCAGCGCATACTTTGAAAGCCTCGGCATAAAACCGGTTAATATACTATACTCTGAATTTACATCCGAAGAAATGTTTAAAGAAGGCGCAAAACGCGGTTCGATCGATCCCTGTTTCCCAAGTAAAGTGGGTATTCCGCATGTTCATAACCTGCTTTACAAAGTTCATCCAAAGAAGAAGCTCGATATAATCTTTTTCCCGATGATCGACGATCTGCCTTCGCCGCTTGTCGGTACCACGGGGCAACGGTCTTGCCCAACGATAAGCGCAACTCCCGAAGCTGTTAAGGCTGCCTTTACCAAAGAGGGTAATCTTTTTGATGAATTGGGAGTAAAATATATAAACACCTTTGTTAATCCTCTCCAGCCGCTTTTATTTGCGCGTCAGATGTTTAACGACTTTGCCGACATATTCGGGCTAACGGAAAGTGAAAATAAAAAAGCGGTCGACGCCGGCTACAAAGCGCTCGACGAGTACAAGGAGACACTGCAAAACGTTTCACGCGACCTGTTGAAGCAACTTGTGGATGAAGACAAAATTGGAATTGTAGTTCTCGGCAGACCATATCACAACGATCCGGGTATTAACCATGAAATAATGGTTGAGTTTCAAAAGCTTGGGTTTCCGATTTTTACCCAGGAAGCCTTGCCTATTGACAAGGAAACACTTTACCCGTTATTTAAAGAAGACCTCGAGAAAGGTATCATCGACGACCCGCTTGAAATTAAGGACGTCTGGAAAAATGCCTACAGTGAGAATACGAATTACAAAATATGGGCGGCAAAGTTCACCGCCCGCCATCCGAATCTTGTGGCAATGGAAATGTCAAATTTCAAGTGCGGTCACGACGCCCCTATATATTCGGTAATAGAAGACATCATCGAAAATAGCGGAACTCCTTATTTTTCGTTTAAGGATATTGACGAAAACAAACCCACCGGAGCAATAAAAATCAGGGTGGAAACAATTTCGTATTTCCTGAAGAGATACCGCGAAAAATTGGTCCAGAAACGGAAAAAGAGAGATTTGGTTGCCAAGGAATTAAGAGAGTATGAAGCTCAACTGAGAAGGGAACTTCAATCTTCGGGACCGGCATCCGGACAAAGTGTGTCTGTGGAAGATAAAGAAATTATTGCATATTGAACCGTACTTCGGTATATTCCGAATATGGCTAATAAAAATATACAATTGCCACGTTTCGCGAAAATCGGATCGTGGCTTTCTTTTTGTTAGAAGAAATTCAACAAGAAAGATTAGGGCATGGCGCAAGTATCAGATAGAGTAATGTTTGAGATTTACCGGGAGGCGGGATTAAACGAAAAATTCCGTGTTGTCTATTACACTGAACTGCATGACCACAACAAGGAATTTGAAATAAACCGTGCTTTGAGCGGTACCCATGTTTATGAAGGATTTTATAGAACTGCTAAAATTGCAGACGCAAAAAAAGAAATAGACAATATTCTCGAAAGAATGAACGATGGCGAAAAAATCGACAACGAAAAAATCGATGAGATTCTCATGCCGTTCAAACCCGTATGAGCTTAACCGCAAAACTGCTGTATTCAACAATTCTCACTTACCTGCTTATCTCCTGCCATATTCTAAAAAAATTACCACCCATAATTTTGCCGACTTCGTCATCAGTGTAGCCTTGTGCAATAAGCCCTCCGGTTAACGCCCGGAAGTTCGCCTCGTCACCGAATTCCGGGATATACGACATTCCCCGTAAATCGCTTGCAATACCAACGTGGTCTACTCCTACAAGATTTTTAACATAATCAATATGCTTTACAAATCCTTCCAGCGATTCGAGACTTGCGGTGGGCCATATTCCAACCATCCCACCCTTACCTGCAATAGCAATTATCTCCTCGTCGGTCAGATACCGGTCACCTTCATAAAGGGCTTTTACCCCGGTGTGGCTGAATATTACCGGGTCATCCGAAATTTCCAGTGCATCCATTATCGTTTGCGTATTAGAATGTGCAAGATCAACGATAATCCCAAGCCTGTTACATTCCCTCACTACCTCTTTCCCAAATTCGGTTAACCCTCCCTCCTCATACGGTGGAGTCTGATTAAATCCCAACAGGTTGTCCCTGAAATGAAGTAATTGAAGCAGGCGAAGACCTTTCTGATGCAGTTCACGCAGGTTGTCGATACTGCCTTCAAGTCCGTCGGCTCCTTCCAGCGCAGCTAATAACGAGAGCTTTCCCTGTTTTTTTGCTTCGAGCACAGATTCAGGAGTCAATGCAAGGACAGCATCGCCCGATTCAACGGTTTTTAGAATTCTCGCAAAACGGTCAAGTGTAAAGGCATACCCCTCCCCCGGTTCGAGCTCGTATGCATCATTACCCCTCAACCGGCGAACCTGGGTTCCATCCCGGTCTGTGTAACCTCCCTGGTAAGCCGCATCGGAACTGACATTGGCAACGGCGAGATCGATTTGTCCCCGTAAATAGGTATCAATTTCTTCTTTTGAAATCTGCTCCACCGAGCTGCGGTGAAACCTGCTTGGATGGGCATGAATGTCCGCAAACACATACTTTTCATGTATTATTTCCATATCTCCGGTTGAAACCGGTTCCTGGGCGCTGCACATGATAAAATGGCTAAAGCCGAGACAAAGCAGTATTACCATTACCGGAATTTTACCGCCATCAAAACATGACGATCTTTTACCGGTTGTTATACAGGAAATCTTATTTTTATTACTAAGCATTGACTATCCTCCCGTTACAATACAGAATCCTATTGAGTATAGACTCAAATTATTGTCCGTAGAATTGTATTGATTTCTCAAATGAGTTTATATAAATTATAAATATAAATAATTAAATAAAAGAAAAAAATGTGGAGAAATTACCGATGAAGAACCTTGACCGGAGAAATTTTTTTAAATTAGGCGGCGCGGCGGCTATCGGAGTGTCATCTTTGAACCCGTCTAAAGGATTAAAAGCGAGCCTTCTTCCCTTTTCTTCCAACCCGGTGCAATCCGGAAATTCAGCCGAACCATGGCTTGACATTAGCTTAGAAAATATCGGCTGGAATCTTGACCGGATTCGAAACTTGGTGAAAAACCTTCCCGTTATGGCTGTAATCAAGGCAAACGGCTACGGTCACGGAGTCGTGGAAATGGGGAAATATCTCGAAAAACGAAACACTCGCTTTCTTGCTGTCGGCAAATTTCAGGAAGCGTTCGACCTTCGTGAAAGCGGAGTAAAAACTCCTGTCCTGAATTTCGGTTCGTTTTCAGGTGAAGAAGCGGAAGAACTTGTAAAAAATAACATATCCCAGTCCGTATATACGGACGATTATATCGTGCTTGCAGAATCAGCCCGCAGATTAGACACTACCGCCAAAGTGCATATTAAAGTGGACACAGGGCTTGGAAGGATTGGCGTCCACTACCGCGATGCACTTCAATTTATCGAAAAAGTTGCAGAAACACGGGGCATAACTATCGAGGGGATTTTCACCCCTTTTACTGAAGACGACGAATATGACCGGGAGCAGTTGAAACGGTTTCTTGAAGTTTGTGAATCAGCTGCAGGCAAGGGAATTCCGGTCGGTATTCGTCATGCCGCCAGCAGTGCGGGAATCCTCTCCTTCCCGGATGGATATCTCGATATGGTCCGTCCCGGCATAATGATTTACGGGGAATACCCTTCACTCAAAGAATATGAGGCGCGAAAAGTAGACCTGCGCCCGGCAATGTCGCTGAAAACCAGGGTGATGTATGTAAAAACGCTTCGCCCGGGCGAATCTATTTCGTATCACAGGAATTATGTTGCGGAAAAAGAAACCAAAGTCGCCACACTTTCCATTGGATATTCCGATGGTTATCCGTACCATGTCGCGGGTAAAGCTGATGCGCTCATTCATGGAAGAAGATGGAAATCGATTGCGCTGATTACGTCCAATCATATGACTGTCGATATCACCGGAGCAGAGAATATAAAGGTCGGTGATGAAGCGGTGCTTTTTGGAAAACAGGGCAATGGCGAGATTTCAGCTGAGGAGGTCGCGGCATGGGCAGACACATCGGTCTACAAGATCCTTATCTGGATGAATCCCCTCTTAAAAAGAAATTTTGTATAAAAATATTGCAAGTTATATCGAATATTTTTATCACAAGCAATGCAATATTCATAATTATTTCTTGACTTTATATCATTAATTTACTATGTATCATTAAACCTACTTTATTTAACATGATTTATACTTAACTTATAGGTATATTTTATGAAACCATCTTATAAAGTAATTTCATTATTTGTTCAGTTAGAAATTTTCTTTCATCTGTTTTTTTTGAATCATCACTTTCCTTTTTTCTAACCTCTTTTTCCTTATTGCTTCCTAATTCCTCTACTTTTTTAGATAAAGAATCTAATTTATCTAAAACCTCTCTTTGTTGATTTCTGAGACTCTTAGCTTCTTTGCTATAAAGGAGATTTTTATCCTCATAGATAGAAAGATAGGAATTTCCTAGAATTCTTCCATTTTCAAAATCAGCTTGAGATTCTTTTTGATAAATTGTTCTGATTTTTTCAGAAGTCTTATTACTTTTGTAGAGTGCAAAAACCGATAAAAACAAAACTATAATTGGGATTTTATTCCTATGCTTTTTTGGTAAGGATACTAAGTCCCGACACAATCTAGTTGCTTGTATTTTTTTAAAAAATTCAATGATATTGGTCAGATTCAAGGCTATAGGACAGTGCGGAGTGGTTTTCGAATCAAAAGGGCAATGAGGGCACTTATGAAAATCAAGATTGGTCCATTCTGGATAAGGCTTTTTTATATCTTCTTCTAGTTGCAGTGTTTCATTATTGAGCCGTATATTAAATGTCTGCTCGCGGCCATCTTTGAATGTG
>JADFON010000389.1 GCA_022562855.1 Candidatus Zhuqueibacterota bacterium
GGTTTATATGGGGAATATCGGGTTGGATAGATTCTTATTTGGCTTAATCTCCGCGTAACGGTCACTACGTGACAGGGGCGGCTTTCTGTCGCAGTCCTTGACTACCACCCCGTAGCGTCAGGACTTCTGTCCTTGACGCTTGACCGGCAGTATGACACCATGATATTTCGAATTACATAAAGGAAACTAATGTATCGTAAATACCTGGCTTTTCTCCATGCAATATCGATAAATCTAATCAGCAGAGTCGGCGTCATCATTACATCCTCATCGTTTGTTACCTTTATTATCATGGTGATCGCGCTGCAATTGGGTATTGTAACCAATGCATACGTAGGACTTCTCATATACCTTGCAATTCCTTCTTTTTTTATTCTTGGTTTGATCTTAATTCCTATAGGATGGAGATTACAAAAATCACGCGTTCATAAACAGACCGGAGAGTTGCTGGAAGAACAATTTCCCTCAGAAGATCTCATATCGGGTGTGTTTGGTTCCAGACTGCTTATAAAAGTTGCATTTTTTACCCTTTTAAATATACTGTTTATCGCTCTTATTAGTCTCGAGGCGTTTGAATATATGAACCAACCCGTTTTCTGCGGGACCGCCTGCCATAATGTAATGGGTCCGGAATGGGCAACCTATCAGCAGTCGCCGCATGCCCGGATAAAGTGTGTGGCTTGCCATGTCGGCGAAAAAACAGAGGCTGTATTTTTCGCAAAGTTCAATGGTGTGCGTCAGGTGTATCTTGAGAGTTTAAACTCATACAACAGACCGATACCGACGCCGGTGCATACCATGGCGCCCGCGCGGGAGACCTGTGAACAATGTCATTGGTCCGATAAGTCCTACGGCACAAAAATAAAAGACTTTGTCAGCTATGATACCGATGAGGCGTCGACGCCATATTATACAACCTTAGCCTTGAATATCGAAACTGCAAGCCCGACGGGCAGAGAAGGGATTCATTGGCACATATCAGTAGAGAACGAGGTTCGCTATGCCTCGGTAGACGATAAAAACCTGACCATGATCTATGTGGAAGCGCGTACGGATGACGGTTCGTTCAACAGGTTTACCAACCCTGACTTTTCTGAAAATGTTGACCTTTCCGGCGCATTACGTACACTTGATTGTATCGGTTGTCATAACAGACCCGCCCATATTTTCCTCGACGCGGAGACAGCGGTCAACAACAAATTAGAACAAAATGTGATAAACACTTCCCTGCCCTACATAAAAAGAGAAGCGCTGGCATCCATCACGCAGGAATACCCGGACAAACAAACTGCGCTGACAGGAATTGAAGATCATATAACAACCTTTTACCGGGAAAATTATCCGGAAATTGCGGTGAGCATGGGACCGGCGATAAATGAAGCCGTCCTCGCATTGCAGGAAATGTACGGTCTATATATTCATCATGATATGAATATTACGTGGGGAACCTATCCAAACTTCATTGGACATAAAAATGACAGCGGATGCATGCGTTGTCACAACGACATGCTGGAAGATGAGACCGGCAACACCATCTCCGGCGACTGCGAACTCTGCCATACCATCCTCGCCTATGACGAACCCGAACCCTTTATTGTGAAGTAATAAAATCAAAGATCGGTAATCAGAAAAGCAATACCACAACTAAAATTCGGCAATTGCCACAAAAACTACACGAAAGCCACGCAGTACTATCATCATTTTGATTGAACAATTACAGTCAAGTAAAAATAATATGTAAGCATTAGTCGGCTCCGAAGGCTGTGTTGTAATTTGCTCCCTTTCTAAAAAGCGCTTTAAATTATTGACTATTTTTTGTAAATTTATAGATGCTTAAATATTTATAAATTGGATTTACTATCCATGAGTGAAAACGAAACAAAAAATAACCTGGACATAGAAAACAAGCCTGTTGTAGTTATTGATATTTCATCAGATAAAATGAAGGCTTTCGTGACAGTGATATTTCCCGGAAATGTTGGGAGCGCTTCTTCTGAATTGATACTTGATGCACTCAAGGCAAATGGAGTTGTTTTTGGAATCGATGAAAAAGTATTGGAAAGTTTTGAAAATAGCAAAGAGGGTGTTACAAAAATACTTGTTGCCTCCGGAAAGATGGAAAAAAACGGCGAAAATGGCACAATCAAACAACTTATAGATTCAGGACAATCAAATATTGTATTAACAGGTGATAAAATTGCTGAAATTGAAGCTCCAACGAAAGGAGAGGATGGTCTTAATGTTGCCAATGAAAGGATTCCAGCCAAACCTGGTTTTGAGTTGCAATTAACCGAACAAAAAAATGTCGAACCGTTAAAAGAAAATCCCAGGATATTTTGTTCGCAAACAGCAGGATACCTTGAAATTGGTGACAACAAACTTCTTGTCACTGCCTTCTTTGAATTGGAGATATCGGAAGATTCGCTTGAGGCATGGATAACAGTCATTGAACCGCATAGCGACGATGATTTCAGCAAGGAAAACGTAATCGATTTTCTGGGAGAAAAAGCTATTGCTTATGGAATTAAGGAAGCAAATATCGATCTCATTTTTAATGAAAGAAAATTTGGAGAGAAAATCATAATTGCTGAAGGGAAAAAACCGGAGGACGGAAAAGACGGTTATCTAAAATATTACTATGATAATCAAGTTGGACCAAAAAAAGATGATAAAGGTAATGTTGATTATAAAGAACTGAACCTTATACAGGATGTAAAAAAAG
>JADFON010000390.1 GCA_022562855.1 Candidatus Zhuqueibacterota bacterium
TTCATAAAGAACAGTTTGTGTCCCAGTCAGCTCCTTTCCCGGAATGTGAAATTTTACTACGCCACAGCTTAGCTCCGGGTCGATTGGTGAATAAAATTCAGCTCCGGGTATTTTGTCCTTTACTTCTCTTTCCAATACCGCGGCTAACGCTTTTACACGGTTTTCTATCCGTTCTTTTCCAATAGTATTGTGAAATTCGACCGCTTTTCCGAATGCTGCAATTCTCGCGTTGTCCTGCTGCCCGAGTTTTTCAAATTTTTGGGCTGTACCTCCTGCCAATGCTCCAGCCCAACCAACACCGACAATGAGGGGTTTTAGATCGGAAATAAGTTCTTCCCGAATATACATTACACCCGTTTCATGCGGACCTACCATCCATTTATGCGAGCTGAAATTATAAAAATCGCACCCCATTTCCTTTACATTTATCCTTCTGGCGCCAACGGTTTGCACACCGTCAACGACAGTAAGTATTCCGGCATTGCGCGCTATCGTACAAAGCTCTTTAGCCGGAAGCCGGACACCGGAAATATTGGATGTATCGGAGAAACCGATTACTTTTGTCCTGCTCGTGATCGCCTCTTTAAACGGTTTTATCAGATCATCAGGCGTATCGGGATGGACCGGAGTGCCGACCCTTATTACCTTAAAACCGTACATCTCAGCCCTCACATCCCAGGCTGTGTTAAGCGTTGTGTGATTCTGGTCCCAGATAACAACTTCATCGCCCTCTGACAACTGCAAACCATTGATTGCAATATTATTCGCTTCGCTCGTGTTCCGCACAATTGCAATTTCATTCTGTCCGGCTCCTATGAAATCTGCCAACAGCATTCGCGTGTTTCTCCGCATTTCGCCGTACTTTGAACGGTTGTAGGAAGACGGATTGACATTAACGTCCCTTATAAACTTGTAATGTGTTTCCATTACCTGCCGTGGCGCCGGGGCAAGATTTGATGCGTTTATATGAACGTATTTTCTATCGATTATAAATTGGTCTTTTACCACGTTCCAGAATTGCTCATCTCCACTCATCCCGGCGCTGAGTCTGTTTACCTCTTCATTCAATAAATCCAACGAATCAGGTGAAGCGGCTTGGCTGCATTTAATATATGGGACAGCCGATAGCGCCGCCGCAGCGCCCAGAATTTTCTTTACAAATGATCTTCGAGACCGTGAGGAACGTTTTTCGTCGGATTTGTCCGGTGATTCGAGCGTTTTTGATAATTCTTCCATGATTTTGTCCTCGTAGTTTAAATAATAATAAAAGTTTATATCAATACGTGGCGGCGTTTAGTGTCAATCCGTCCGTTGTCACAAAGTTTCGCAATAAATCTACCGTCAGGCACGAATGAACAGGCAGGATAAAAACGAGGCTCCCGACCGAAATCGAATCAAAGGTCGCACTGTCCGTTTTCAGAATTCCATGCTCTTGCGACACCGACTTAATATAGGAATTTTTAATGGTAGTACCCCAGCCTTTTCCATTCCAAAATGCGATCCTGCCATAGTGAATTAATCCGTCACTCTCTTTTATATATTCTTTTGACAGATGTACCGCTCCTCCATAAAGGACAATCTCGCTACGTTCTTTGTGTTTTGCTACAACGGGACAGGCAACCGCGACTGCAATTTCATCTTCCGTGCACGACCCGATAACAGTCTGCATAATATCATAAAACAAGAAATTGCCGGGTCTGATTTCATCAACGTTTCCGAAATCTTCAACAACGCTGCAGCTTGGGGTATCTCCAACGGAGATTTTGACTTTGGTAACACCGTGAGTCTCAAGATAATCTTTTACCATGTTCAACTTCTCAATAGTTTTGAAATAGATCCTTTCCACAGACTCCTTAGAGGACTGGTAATATGAGTGTCCTGAATGTGTCAGAATACCTTGAAAGCTCAATCTATCGGATTTTTCAATACTATTCACCACCGTAAGAATATCGTCAAAACGGTCACACGATATTCCCGTCCTGTGATAACCTGCGTCAATTTTTATCCAGGTATTTACCGGATTAATTAGATTGCCGGACAGAAATTCTACCGTTTCAACTGACTCGACAAGAAGATGAAGATTTATATTGCCTGCCAACCGGTTTATTTCATCGATCTGCAGAATGTTTACCGAAAACGCGATAGTTATATCGTTCCAACCGTTTTCGGCGAAATAAGACGCCATATCGACCGATGAAACGGTGATTGCCGTAACGCCGTTTTCGCTGAACCATGTGCCTATATCGGCGGATTGATGAGTTTTGAAATGCGGTCTGAATTCGATATTGTTTCTTTTTACTTTCTCCTGCATTTTACGTATATTGTGTATCGCCCTGTTTTTGTCGACAACCAAGGTCGGCTTATTGATAGCGAAAGGAGAATTATCGGTTGATGCATTAATCATTTGTTGCTCCGGAAATTTTTCGGTCTGAAGTTTGTATTATACGGTAATTAACGAAAAAAACCAATTTATTTTTACATAGCGTGCTAACGTGCTAACGTTATTTTGAAGATTGTTTGAAAAATGGAGGTTTATAGAATGAATACGACGATATTTTCGACAAATTTTTCCGGAAGAATACCTGGATTTCTTAGATTATTAGTTCCCTGCATATCCGTTGTTTTGCTTTTATCGTTTGTATCAGTACAGGCTCAGGACCTTGAGGAGACATTACAAAGTCTCTCCGAAATCGCCGCAAAGAGCTATGTCAAACCGGTC
>JADFON010000024.1 GCA_022562855.1 Candidatus Zhuqueibacterota bacterium
CTATCCCCTCTCTAAGATATTCGGTGATTATATTGGTCTGCTGGAAATGGTTATGAGATTTGTAGATCATTACCGGAATTCGCTTTTGTAATGAATAGTTAAAATCGTTTTCCATTGTCGCCAATTCATCTTCCAATACATCCGCAGCAAACTCGGCTATATATTGACCGCCTTCATAGAAGTGAATTATAAAGTGCTGTGTTTCAATTAATGACCAGTCGAAATTCTCATAACTTACCTTGTTCTTGCCGAAAACCTGTGCAAAAACAGATGCGGGCAAACTTAACATCACTAATAAAAGTAATACCGGTTTTACAAAATTTTTCATATTCCCTCCGGAATTATATCCTATAGATAAAAACTTCAAAGTTAAAGCAAAAGTTCCTTTTACATTATAAATTACATAATTATCGTCAATTGAATTCAAAAAGTTGAATATAATAACAAAATATTTCTTAAAAAATATAATAATTTTTAAAGACTTCCATATCACCTGTCGATAACTATAGTGTAAGCCTGAATAATCATAGTCATTCCTACATGGAGGTAGATTAAAATGTCTACTGATTCTGTCGGGCAATTAAGCAACTCGTTTCCAAATATTCCGAAGACGCATATTCGGTTTGTTGTTCAGGACAAGGTCAGAACTCAAGTTGTAAATTCCAGCAACGATAAGATTATCCGTGAAATTCCGAGAAAGCTCTCTTCGAATATTTATCTTAGTGTATACGCATAATATAAGTGTGAGTTTTAAGTAATTTATATTATATTTACAATTTTTAAAGAGATTTATTCCCTCGACAATTTTTGAATAAATCCTGCTATTAAAAATAGCAGGATTTTTTTTGTCCCGTCTTAGTGCTTGTTTGCCACTACAAAAGTCCTGGCGCCTTCCCGAAAAAAACGTTTTAAAATCGAATCCAGGTGCAAATACCTCGCAACAATATAAATAACGGCTGAAAACCTATCAAGAAAATTTTTATTCCATTGAGCAAATCCTTCACTCCTGAGCAGTATTTTGTTAAAAAACGCGAATATATAGTAGAAAATTACCGGGATTTTGGTAGCGTATCTTACTTCTTTTTCAAAGCTCCCATAGTCAATTATCCGCAACCCGGACTTTTTTACCATTTCCGCTACTTCATGAGGTTTAAACGCAGTATGAAAGTAAGTGTCGCCCTTTACTCCCGATATATTATAGTTTTTTAACGAATCAAGCCCGATCCATTCCGGTCTTTTTCTTGTATAGTTGGGTACAGTTACAAGTAAAGTGCCGTTCGGTTTCAGCAATCTCGATATATCTGCAATTACCTTTTCCGGGTTATAAACATGTTCAAGAAGCTCAGAGCACAATATTTTATCAAACGAACGGTCTTTAAGAAACGATAGTTGTTCCGCATCCCCTACTATCAAATTGCAAGGAAAATTTTTGCCTTTGCATTTTTCCTTAGCCTTGTACAATACATGAGAAGAAATATCGACCCCAAACGAGGTTCCTCCTCTATATTCTGTCAAATAAGTGCCTTTGTTGCATCCTATGTCCAATAATAAACCACTCCATGTATCGAGATGCTGAAGCACAAATTTCTTTCTTAATCTTCCGCGAAGCGTATTATAAACTATTTCCTCTTCAGGATACCTCTCTCCTACCTCCTGGTAAAATCTATAGTAGTCCTTATCCATGTGTATCGGTTATTAACGTATTACCCTGAATTTGGATTTGTCCGGATCAAGGATTTTATGGCGTCGGATTCTTCGGGTTTGAAGAATCCTGTGAGAAAGATTACGATGGGATAAAAGAAGACCAAACCTGCCTTCACAAAAAAAGACTGCCCACCCGGAATCACAAAAACAACAACGAACATTATACCGATTACTAAGACAACATGCAACAACCGTTTGTATTCATAGTTAACCGGGTAAAACCGGCGTGTAACGGCTATCAGGGTCAATGACATCAATGCGTACGCTATAACCGTAGCAACAGCCGCGCCTGTCATACCGTACCTCGGAATTAATAGAAAGTTCAATCCTACGTTTGCTAATGCAGATATCCCGGCAATATATAGTAGATATTTAGATTTCTTTTTGATGTAAATTCCTACTATAAAATTCACATAAACGCCATAAAATACATAGGCTATCATAATTATCGGGACTATAGAAACGCCGTCCCAGAATTTGCTGTCGATTAGATAGCCGTCTGTAAATGGGATCGGAATTGTTGCCAGTTCTCTCACAAAGAAAGAAATAGCAAGATAAATCCATCCCGCAACAAGAACATAATAGGATAGTACCCGCGCATATATTTCTTTTGCGTTTTCTTTCGAAGCTATCGAGAGAAAAAAGGGGTGCCATGCAAAGCGAAAAGCCCCGACAGCTAAAGCCATGATCATTGCCATTTTGTATCCTGCCCCATAAATACCGACCATTCCCTCCCCGTGAAAATATCTTATAATAAACCTATCTATCAGGTCCATACTGATTATAGATATTCCCGGCACAATATATGGCAACCCGAAACGGAGAAGCTCGGCGTAAACTTTAGACGATACCTTGTATGTAACGCGGGAAAAAACTATTGGCAGAAGAATCAACACCATTACGCCGGATGCCAAAAAGTTTGCAATAAAGATACCTTCAACACCTTTATCGGGTACGAAGTAGAAATTAAGTGACAAAGTGACTGCAACATTGAGAATACTGAAAAACATAAACAATACAGAACGCTCTTCTGCACGAAGCACCAACATTGGAATTCTTGCCAGGGAGTCAAATAACAATATCCCGGCTGTCCATTGTATAATAATTGCATTATTTGGCGATCCGAAAAAAAACCCGGAGATAGAACCGGCATAGAAAAAGGTTCCAATACTCAAAAATATTGAAACAGAGAACACGGATAAAAGTGAGGTGCTAAAAACATTTCTATTGGTAAAACCGGGTTCTTTAAGCAGATAAAATCGCAAAAACGCCGTATCCATACCATGAAGAAATATCACATTAGCCAGTCCGAGATAGGCAAATATCAATACTGCTTCACCGTATTGAAACGTAGAAACCAACAGGTTTGTGTGAAGTGGAAGTAATAAGAAAGATAACGAACGGGCAATTATGTTTGATAAGCCGTATATGGAGATATGTTTGGAAAGCCGCTTTAATTCGGCAAACATCGGCTGTAACGGGGTTTTTTTGTTGGTGAGTTTGTTATATTGTTCTAAAGTTTAAACTGCTTTTTATAATTCTATAATCAACGAATATTATTGTTAAAAATCAAATGTTTTATTCTTATGCATCTCGGTAAGATCTGCCGCATGTCTTTTTTCTTCTTTGATCAGTTCAGCCAGTGTGCTTTTCCCATTTTCTGTTTTCATTCTTTTTAGTATATGTTTATAAAATTTTACCGTACTTTTTTCGGTCTTGATCCCAAGCTTAATTGCCGTTAAGGGATGAAAATTTTCGACATCGCCTTCATGAATGAGCGGCAATACTTCTTCATGAGATATTTCTTTAATCAACTCTTTAAGTTCATTATCGATTGGATCGTCTTTGCCTGATGGTTCGGATTCTTTTAACTCTGTGAATGTCTCCGCATGTAGTAACTCATCTGAGGCGAAGCTTTTGAAAATTTCCTTTGTGGTTTTGTTTTTAGCCAAACGCGATAATTTTTCGTAAAATTCTGCGCCTTCTTTTTCTAAATTCACAGCCAAATCCAACAAATCATGAATTTCATTGCTCATATTATTATACTTCTCTTTCTGAGGTAGTAATTGGGTTTTAATTCCCTAAAAAGTAATATTAAAAAAATTTAAAGTAAAGTTTAATAATCCCCCGACAAGGAACGCGAATGGGAAAATAAATCCGACAATCCTTATTGCCGTTTTTAAATTTAGTTCCTTTACGATGATGAAAACGTTTGCCACGCATGGTACAAACAACGTAATAGTTATCATTGCAACCAATATCTGATTCGGAGTCAATAATCCGTTTTGCACCGCATCAAACAAATAAACCGCCCCAAAATCCCTTCTCAGGAACCCAATCAGGAACGCCTCGGTCATTTCTGTCGGTAAACCGAGAAAACTAACAACAAGCGGACTTGCAGCGTCACGAATAACAATCAAAAGATTTGTTACATCAAGAAAAAACAATATGATAGTTCCAAGTATAAAAAGCGGGATAACTTCTTTAAAATACCACTCCATCCGCGCTGTGGTCTTTATTACTATATTTCCAAGTTGGGGTTTTCTAATCGGCGGTATTTCCAGGATAAATGCCGAGGAATCACCTTTCAACACTTTCGAGGCTAAGAATCCCACCGATAACAGCACTCCAACGACCAGTCCCAGCCAAACCATCATGGCGCCTATAGATACAGTGCTGACCAACGCCAGTAAAACGCCAAGCTGTGCAGAACAAGGTATGCCGAGGGCAAGAAGAAGCGTTACTATGATTCTTTCTTTTCTCGTTTCCATAATTCTTGCCGTCATTGTCGCCATTGTGTCGCAGCCCAAGCCCAATACCATCGGTAATATTGCTTTACCGTTCAAACCGACCATCTTAAAAACCCTGTTCAGCATTACAGCGAGACGCGGTAAATAACCGGTATCCTCGAGAATACTGAATAGTAAAAAAAATGTCCCGACAATAGGAAGGACTATGGCAATACCGTAAGATAGAGCCATTGTTATCACGCCATAATCACCCACGAAAAAATCGTGAACAACCTTTAACGAGGTCTGCAATAAAGTGAGAGAAACTCCATCGGGAACAGAATAATTGGGTATAACCACTTCACGCGAAAACGCGATTCCCGTTTCAATTCCATGGGAGGAAGTAAGAGGAATGGTAAATTCCCAGCTTAAGGTATCCAGCACATGGGAATGATTAAACGGTAATATCCAGTCAAAAATTCGAATTGCCATTGGATTTATATATTGTCCGAACAAACCGACTTCAAAGAAATCAACCAGAGTCCCTGCACCGAATAATCCAACAAACCAATAAGTAAAATATAATACCGCCAGAACTACTCCTATCCCCCAAGCCGGATGCATAGCCAATTTGCCTACTTCTGTTGCAATTAGTTTCGAAGTAACAGGACTGACAACATAAACCTCGTCCATAATTTTGTCCACGTGGGACATACGGAATTTAGCGATAACGTTTTGCAGACGGTCTTTATAATGTGTTTGTGCTTGATTTATAATATCGTTTATCCGGTCGATTGAGTCGGATGAAACGGATTCCTGAAGCCATTTACTAAGAGATGTGTCACTTGATAAAAGCATGAGAGCAAGAGACCTCTTAGAAATCGTACAATCCGGAAGCAGATCTTCGATTTTACTAATCCCATATTCAATTTCACTGGGATATTGATAGCCATACCGGGATTCTCGCGCGTCCTGAAGGCTTTGCTTTACTTGTTGTAGACCTTTTCTCTGAGTAGCAGTTGTAGGTATAACCGGTATTCCAAATAAATCTTCCAATTTATCGATATTTATCGAGATACCTCTTGAATGCGCCTCGTCCGCCATATTCAGCGCCAATACAAATGGAATCTTCATTTCGGCAAGTTGTATAGTTACATATAAACTCCGGCGAAGATTCTTGGTGTCCGCCACCTGCAACACGGTTTTGTAATCACCCGAAAGAAGTAAATCACGAGTTGCTTTTTCATCTTCGGACTGGGGAGTAAAGTCGTTTGTTCCCGGAGTATCCGTGACTTTCAGCGTTTCACCGTTCAAGCTCATTTTGCCATGACTTAAGGTGACAGTCGTGCCCGGATAATTAGAAACCGTTACATATTTGCCGGTAAGGTATCCGAATACAACGCTTTTGCCAACATTTGGATTACCAACCAGTACTATGGATGAGTTGTTATTTGAAGTTGTTGTTTTGTGGGATATATCTGTTTGAGCCACTAAATTTATCTTTCATATCTATGTTTATGACAGGCGTTTTAATCAAATTTTCTCAATGGATAATTTAACCATACTAAAAGGTACGGATTGTTTTTTACAATCTCAAGTGATTATTGCGTGAAGAAAACCTAAGGTGCGTCAGGCTGGTTTTAAGGATAGAGTAAAGTATACTGTCTTAAAAATAAATTACATCCCCCACAGGTAGAAAGATGTAGATTACCACCCCGAAAAGATAGGGGCAGGCGTCTTCTTCCCCTCTGCATGAGTGATAAGAGACAACTACGCAACAGGATAAATCGATAAATCTGAACACTTGATGCATAATAACAATAAAGACGAGGGCAAAACAATACTGATAAAAAAATAATCTTCTTTAATAACCCGCCTCTTCGAATTTTTTCATAAGCTCTTTTAACCGCGTGACAGTATAATCTCTTTTGTTCTTCAAAAGTTCATATTCCTTTTCGAGATATGCAATCCGCTGATGAAGAGTATTGTTTTCATTTCGGTAGAAAAACACCTTGCCCGCTAAAACAGAAAGCCCTTCTTCAACATTAGACATTGTCCTCAGGATTTTTTCTGATTTATCGGCTGTATCGGGCATTATAATTAAACAGGTTATTTCGCAAGTCGTCTTTTAAAGCTTTTCCCATTCTTCCACGGGCATATCCTGTCCCAGTCTTAAACCACCAATTGCCCCGGCATATATCGGATCTTCAGTTAACCGAACTTTCACTTCTCCGAGATCGGATAATTCACTTGCGATTACTTCATCCAGACCTTTTATACGGCTTCCGCATCCGGCAAGAATGATATTTTCCATCAACAAATTCTGATACTCCTGATCAAACTCGGTGATCATTTTTCTTGTCGTTTTGATTATGTTGGGCAAAATCGACTCTACCGACTCATATAACTCTTTTGAGATGTCATAACTTACCAATTTACCGCTTACAGAAAATTCCGTCATTATTTTTGACGGCTTTTTACCTATATGAGCGTGCTGTTCCTTAATTTCTTTCAACCTGAACTGAGAAATACGTGCATTCGGAATTCTTGCCTTCAAAAGATCAAAAAACTTAGTATCGACTTGATTGCCCGCTGTAAAGAATGTCTGTTGATCTTCTTCTTCCGGTATTGCTCCGTGCATCCTGCAAATGTCAAGCGTTCCTGCCCCAATGTCAATTATTATTGCAAAACCAAAAACCGACATACCATATGAAACAAGGAAAGGCTCCGAAACGACTAATACGGCATCGACAAGTCCTTCCATAGCTTTTACCACCGCTTGCCGGTCATTAACGGTGGACCGTGCGGGAGCGCCAACAACCACATAAAGATTTTGCCCTTCTTTTCTCCCAATTAGAGATATGATATGATTGATGAATCCTGAAATCGCCTCTCGTTGACGGGAAGCATCTTTTTGATTTCGATGAAATTCAATCACGCCTTTTTCAAGCGGAAAATGCAAATCCAGTGACATCCGGTTTTTAAAACACTCGTTTCCGAAGACTACGGACTTTCCTACAAGTTTGTAGGCGACCAGGTCCTTTGGGAATCCAACAACACTCGCGACATTCAGCAGTTTTCCTGAGCTTGTGGCGATTGCGCTTTGTGAGGTGCCAAGGTCAATTCCTACAAATAAGTTTTCAGAATTTTGCTGAAAATTACGGTAAGGTGTTGCCGGATTATCTTCTTTATGGATCATGGATCAACTCCAATTTCAAGTAAATGTATCATAAATTGCGTCTGTACCCCTGGCAGGACTTGAACCTGCGACCTTAGGTTTAGGAAACCTCTGCTCTATCCTGACTGAGCTACAGGGGCAAGTCATATATTCTTATAGTGTGTATGACTAATTATATTGTGCAGTGAATATTATAGAAAATCTGCCTGGTTATACGTACTTTATTGCTTATTCCTGTTATAACTGCGGTGGGGAATGATAATTATTTTTATCACTTACAGTACTTTTGAATTTTCCATATTTGGGCTTTCGGAATCTTTTTCAGAAATTACAAAAGTTTAGTTACTTATTAAACTTTTTTTAATTGCGCAACCTGAAAGAGTTATCCATATTTCTTTTTGAACCGGTCATAGTCGTTAATAAACAATTTCCCCTTTTCTTTTGTCACTGTTCCTTCTGCGACAAAGGCTTTTAAGATTCTCGAAATGGTCTCCCGCGATGTCCCGGCAATGTTGGCAAGATCACGTTGATTCGGCAGGTTCTGAATCTTGACCGTCCCGTCTTTTATTGTGCCTGAATCTTCAGCAATCTGTATCAGGGTTGTCGCCACTCTTCCGGTTGCGTCAAATAGCGAGAGGCTCTTTATCTGAGTATCCGATTTTCGCAGCCTCAATGCCAGTTCCTTCAAAAGTCCTATGGCTATTTTTGGATTCTTTTCTATAAGCTTCAGGAATGTTCCCCTGTACAATACAAAAAGCTCTGCTTCGGTAAGTGTAATTACATTTGCTGAACGCGCAAGACCGTCCAAGAGAGACATTTCACCAAAGAAATCACCTTCACCGAGAATGGCAAGGATGACCTCTTTGCCTGTTTCGGAAAGTCTCGAAATCTTTACCTGACCCTTGTTAATTATGTACAGCATACTGCCTTCATCGGTTTCGGAGACGACTGTAGTATCTTTTCGAAATGTTTGCGTCTTCAAGCTTTTTGCTAATTCTGATAATGCATTGTCTTCCAATTCAGAAAACAACGGGATTTGACGAAGTTTAGATAACGGCATGGCTCTTTACCTTAAACGTTAGTTGTTTGAAGATTTGATTATTCTCCGGTAAATTTTCTCTATCCCGGTCATCGTTAAGTCAGGCTCATAGTACTGTATGACGTCTGTTTTCTCTCTTATGACCGGTGCGAGCCCACCTGTTGCAATTACGGTGGCTTCGCTTTGCAACTCCTCCTTTATCCTTGAAATAATCCCTTCAACAGAACCTACAGCCCCATACAATATTCCAACTTGCATGCTTTTTTCAGTATTTTTTGCAATTATCGTATCGGGAAATTGCAATTCGACACTTGGCAGTTTTGCGGCATGCATATGAAGATGTTGCGCCGCGGTTTCAAATCCTGGAGAAATGATACCGCCAATATATTCTCCGCCCTGCGAAACAATGTCAAATGTAGTGGCGGTTCCAAAATCAATTATGATAAGAGGACCGCCGTATTTTTCATATCCTGCAACAGCATTGCACAACCTGTCTGCGCCGACCGAGAGCGGGTCGTCAGTCTTAATAGGCATTCCTATTGCGGATAAGCCCGATATCATTACCGGCACTACGTTAAACAAATTTGTCGATATTGAAACGAAATAAGGGGTAACATCCGGCACTACCGATGAAACCGCCGCGCCTGAAATATCCGATTCACTCAAGTCCGTATCGGAAAACAGGGATTTAAGCAGAATCCGCCATTCGTCTTCGGTTTTGCGCGTGTGGGTGTCCAATCTCCATCTGTGTAGCAGCGATTCATCTTTGAATATTCCGATTACAATATTCGTATTTCCAATATCAACGGCAAAAAGCATTAAAATTCATCAAAAAATGTGACCAAAATTTATTTTTATCCAATAATATACAAATGATTAACTATTATTTACAAGGAAATAATATACATGTATATTTTCGTATAAGATTATACTACGTTTTTCTTGATTTTATTATTTCTTTTGCGCAATTTGCTTTTTCATATTTTCGCCAATAAACCCAGGATAATAAAACTAATATTCAACACGGGTCATCGATTTGAAATCCTTATTGACACGACAGTATTTCACTATAGCTTTTCTTTCTTTCTTGATGCTCAATTCATCCTGTTCATTATTTAGAGCAGGGGACAAATCGTATTCACAGCTTACCGAGAGCATGGAAGGAATCGATACGCGTCCGTTAGAGGGAAGGGTGATCGTTCTTGACCCCGGACACGGCGGTCCTGCACCCGGGGCGGTAGGCACAGGTGGATTGACGGAAAAGCAGGTCAACCTGAACGTTGCCTTGAGACTGCAATCTTATCTTGAAAACGCAGGTGCAAAGGTAGTTATGACCCGAAGTGTAGATACGGGAATGATTGCAGGTAGAATTGACTCTCTCAGGGGCGACGACCTCGACTTTCGCGTCCGGATGTCGGAAAATGAGGAAGCCGATTTATTTATTTCATTGCACCATAATTCGAACTTACCTCTTAACCGGGATTACAGCGCTATAGAAACATATTATAAAATGGAGGATTATTTTGCTTCTAAGGATGCTGCGCGGATGATTCATAAACACTTAGTGAAAAATTTACAAATTCCTCTGAATTTTCTCCTTCCCGGCAACTATTATGTATTGAGAAATAATTCGAGAACTGCGATTCTTGGAGAAGCATCGTATATATCCAACCCTTCTTTAGAAAAAAAGTTGTCAAATAGTGAGAGTATCGAAATCGAAGCAAGCAGTTATTTTCTTGGGATATTGGATTATTTTTCGAGAGGTGTTCCCAGAATTACCGGTGTAACACCGGCAGAGGATGAGGTCGTATACACCGATATGCCGGTTTTTAAAATATCGGTGCTTGAAGACGAATATGGAGACGGGATTGATGAACAATCGATATTAATAGGTATCGACGATGAAGAAATTCCTTACACATATGGCTCTTCTCTTATTACAGCGGTCCCGTCAAAACCGCTGAGCAGTGGTGAACATAATCTGTTTGTAAACGTTGTCAATATTAAAGGTAATCATTCCCTGTTATATGAGTCCCGGTTCATGGTAGATATTCCGCCGGCTCATATTGTGGTAACTCATTCTCCGGGTTCCGTTCCACCTGACAGAATTACGCCTCTCACCATATCGGCGACGGTAATCGATAAGAATAACGCCGCTGTTAAAGACAGCACCCCTGTACATATCAAATTCGAAGACGATTCCGGTTCCGAAGAGCTAAATTACACAAAAAATGGGGTTGTAAGGTTCTATTACTCATACTTTAAAGAAGGCACTATCCCCTATACAATTCGTTCGGGAGATATTTCATATCAAGGCGCCCTTGTAATAGAAAACCGTGATAAACCGCTATTGCTGCTAACCTTCACCAAGAAAGGAAATCCAAATGAGAGACTAAGGAACGTCCTTGTCGGTTTGAACGGCGGACAATTTGGATATACGAACGGCGACGGGAATATTTCATTCGAAAATCTTGAACAGGGTGAATACACTATTTCTGCAAATCTCCCGGGTTATTATCCTGCAAACCTTCAGCGACGCGTTTCCGGTAACAGTTCTCATATTGAATCAGTCAATCTTGAACCAATGTACAGCAGTATCCTGTTTGGAAAAAGAATACTGATCGATCCCGAATTCGGAGGATTGGCATCCGGTTCAGTTGGACCGTCGGGTCTTCGCGCCGCCGATGAAAATATGGAAACAGCGCGCTACCTCGTGAATCTTCTCAAGGCTGCGGGAGCGGATTCCCGGCTTACAATAAACCCGGGTGAAGATCTGACGCCCTACTCAAGAGTTCGGCTGTCAAACGAATTCGATGCGCAATTATTTGTCTCGATTCGTCATTCCTCAAGCACAAATCCGAAAAATGAAGGACTTGCAACCTATGCCTACCCTACAAGCGTCAACGGCAAAAGACTTGGTGCGCTGGTGCTCAACTCAATGACCGATATAATGAATTCAAGAGGCGCCGGCCCCATAGAATCAGCCGACTATGTATTGCAGCAAACAGGATGTCCTGCGGTAATAATAAATCTCGGGAACGTTTCAAACCCGGAAATAGAAGAGGAACTTTATGCATCGAGAAGGAACAGGCTTGAGGCTTATACGGTTTTTACAGCCTTACTGAAATATTATGCCGGAGCATCGAGTGACTGGGGAGAATTTTCGGGGAGAATCGTCGATTCTGAAGGAAAACCGGTCGGCAATGCGGTCATCAGCCTTGATAAAACTATTGTAATTCAAAGCGACAGCAACGGAAGATTCAAGTTCATTGCCCTTGAAAACCGGGAATATTCCGTTTCAATTCAGGCTAAGGAATATAGATCGTTAAACGAAAAATTTGTGATTTCAAAAAACGACCGGTTGGAAAGAAATTTTACCCTTGTAAGAAACAGGTAGTTGGGAAAATTCGCATAAACAAAAAAAACGGTGAATAATTTCTTCACCTCTTTTTCTCTGAAAACTAATTTAAATTTTTTGAAATTTCTCTAGCAAGATTAATATCATTTACTTGTATACGGATTGAAGATATTTTTAATACAAGTTTAGTTTCCGTTTTACCAAAATCATTTATATATTTGAATTTTTTTTTTTCAATTGATAAAACACAACCATATGCTCCAAAGCCTTTTACTTGAGGATTATTGTTCCCAAAATTGGTATTAATATAACCCTTTATTGTGGATGTTTCATCATTTTCTATCAATTTAGGAAATTCAAACATTCTTCCATTTAATAAATTAACACCAAAATTTAAATTATTTAAAACATATATTGAGTAATATACTACTTTTACTGAGCTTTATCAAGTACATTTAAAGCTATTGAAAACTAAATTTAATGGTACAATAATGATTGATGATAAATTGATAGAATTATCAAATTTTTTGATCGATCATAAAACTAAAAATAAAAGTGATAATTATTTTCAAGAAGAAG